>NZ_JBFUGE010000078.1:0-18021 GCF_056403075.1 Ideonella sp. P3_A4
GTGCAGGACGGCCGCGTCGTCTACTCGGGTGGCTTCGGCGTGAAGGAGCTGGGCAAGCCCGACCGCCCCGATGGCGACACGCGCTTCTTGATCGCTTCCAACACCAAGGCGATGGCCACGCTGATGCTGGCGACGCTGGTCGATGAGCAGAAGATCGGCTGGGAGTCGACCGCAGTCAGCCTGTTGCCTTCGTTCAAGCTGGGCAGTGCCGAGACGACGCAGCAAGTCAAGGTCAAGCACCTGATCTGCGCTTGCACCGGCATGCCGCGGCAGGACATGGAGTGGTCGCTCGAATTCAAGGACCTGACGCCGGCCGGCGTGATCATGTCGCTCGGCGCGATGCAGCCGACCAGCGGCTTTGGTGAACTGTTCCAGTACTCGAACCAGATGGCCGCGGCCGCTGGCTACATCGGCGGCCACGTGGCCTACCCGGAGATGGAGCTCGGTGCGGCCTACGACAAGGCGATGCAGGAGCGCGTCTTGGGCCCGCTGAAGATGACCAGCACGACGCACGACTTCGCCCGGGCCCAACAGGGCAACTTCGCCTTGGCCTACTCGCCCGACGTGGACGGCCGCATGACCCATGCCGAGGAGCGCATCAACCTGTCGGCGGTTCCGATTCGGCCGGCTGGCGGTGCCTGGAGCACCGTCAACGACATGCTGCGCTACGTGCAGATGGAGCTGGATGAAGGCAAGCTGCCGGGCGGCAAGCAGTTGCTGTCGCGCGAGGCGCTGCTGGCACGTCGCGCGCCGCAGGTGACAGTCAGTACCGACATCACCTACGGCATGGGGTTGATGGTCAACACCGTCTACGGCACGCCGGTGGTGGACCATGGCGGTGACATGCCCGGGTTTCACACCGACATGATCTGGCTGCCCGAGCACAACGTCGGCGCCGTGGTGCTGACCAATGGCGATCCGGGATGGCTGGTCACCTCGGTGTTCCGACGCAAGCTGCTCGAGGTGCTGTTCGATGGGCTCAACGAAGCCGAGGCGCAGATGGCCACGCAGGCCAGGAACTACTACGACGATCTGGCAGCCGACCGCAGGCTGCTCACCCTGCCGGCCGATGCTGGCGTGGCGGCAAGCCTGGCCGGGCGCTACCACCATTCGGCGGTCGGCGACATCCAGGTCGGCCGGCAGGGGAGCAACCTGCGTTTCGACTTCGGCGAATACGCGAGCGACGTGGGCTCGCGGCACAACCCCGACGGCACCGATTCGCTGGTTAGCGTGGTGCCCGGCGGCAGCGGCCTCGAGTTCCTCGTCGGCAAGCAAGGCGACAAGCGCACGCTGACGTTGCGCGACGCGCAGCACGAGTACGTGCTGGTCGAGCGCTGATCCCGAAAGAGGGCGGCGGCCCCGCTCAGGTGGGGCGCCCCTTTCTGCATTCTGTCCTCCGCTTTTCGCCGTCCGGGCTCACACGGGTGTACGCGCCGCTGCCGGGCTTGCATGATGGCGCCCCATTCATCCAGAGAGGAGCGGCCCCAATGCGAGCCTTGCACAGCGTTGTCCTGTCCCTGACCTTGCCGTGGATCGGTGTGGCCCCGTCGGCCCACGCGGCCCCTTTGACGCCGCTGGCCGCCGCGCTGGAAGCCGCCGCCCCGCTGGCCAAGGACACGCCGAGCACCACGGTGGCCGGCAACACCTTCATCGCCCCGGTGGGCTGGCGTCTGAGCGTGCGCGGGCCGGCCACGATTCTGGAAGCGCCTGAAGGTGGCTCGTCGCTGGCACTGGTCGACATCGACGCGCTAGACGCGAAGGCTGCCGTGGCGGCAGCCTGGGCCGCCTACAAGCCCGATGCCAAGTGGCCGCTGAAGGTCGTATCGCCGGCGGCGCCGAAAGATGGCTGGACGGACCGTCAAGGCTTCAGCTACCAGACCTCGCCGAACGAAAAGCGCGACGTGTCGGTCGAGGTGCGGCGGGCCAACAACCTATGGACCGTGATCATCTACGACATGGCCGGCGATGTGGGCGAGAAGCGCGCCGCGCAGGTTGGCCAGGTGTTCGGCAAGCTACTGCCCAAGGGCTACCAGCGTGAGTCGTTCGCCGGCAAGAAGGCGAACCCGCTGGACGCTCGCCGCGTTGCCGAACTGGGCGGCTTCATCGAACGTGCGATGGCCGCCACGGGTGTGCCCGGTGTCGCCTGGGGCCTGGTGCAGGACGGCAAGGTTGTCTACTCGGGTGGCTTCGGCGTGAAAGAGATCGGCAAGCCGGCCCGGCCCGATGGCGACACCCGCTTCATGATCGCCTCCAACACCAAGGCGATGGCGACGCTGATGCTGGCCACCTTGGTCGACGAGAAGAAGATCGGTTGGGAATCGACCGCGGTGAGCCTGCTGCCGTCGTTCAAGCTGGGCAGCGCCGAGACCACGCAGCAGGTGAAGGTCAAGCACCTGATCTGCGCCTGCACCGGCATGCCGCGGCAAGACCTGGAATGGTTGCTGGAGTTCAAGGACCTGACGCCCAACGGTGCAATGACGCTGCTGGGCACGATGCAGCCAACCAGCGGTTTCGGCGAGTTGTTCCAGTACTCCAACCCGATGGCTGCGGCGGCGGGCTACATCGGCGGTCACGTGGCCTACCCGCAGATGGAGCTGGGCGCTGCCTACGACAAGGCGATGCAGGAGCGCGTCTTCGGCCCGCTGAAGATGACCAACACGACGCACGACTTCACACGTGCCAAGCAGGGCAACGTCGCCTCGGCGCATGCGCCCGATGTCGATGGCCACATGACCCACGCCGAAGACCGCACCAACCTGTCGGTGATCCCGGTGCGCCCGGCCGGCGGCGCCTGGAGCACGGTCAACGACGTGCTGCGTTATGTGCAGATGGAGCTGGACGAAGGCAAGCTGCCCGACGGCAAACGCCTGCTGTCACGCGAGGCACTGCTGGCGCGCCGTGCGCCGCAGGTGACTGTCAGCACCGACGTCACCTACGGCATGGGGCTGCAGGTCAACACGGTCTATGGCACGCCGGTCGTTCACCACGGTGGCGACATGATCGGTTTCCACAGCGACATGATGTGGTTGCCCGAGCACAACATCGGCGCGGTCGTGTTGACCAACGGCGACCCGGGCTGGATGGTGCGCAGCGTGTTCCGCCGCAAGCTGCTCGAGGTGCTGTTCGATGGCCGCCCCGAAGCCGAGGCACAGATCAGCGCTTCGGCCAAGTCCTTCTACGACGAGTTGGCTGCAGACCGCAAGCTGCTGACCGCGCCAGCCGACGCCAGCCTGGCCGCCGGGTTGGCTGCGCGTTACCACCACCCGGCCCTCGGCGAGGTGCAGGTCGTTCGCCAGGGCACGACTTTGCGCTTCGACTTCGGCGAATATGCCAGTGACATGGGCTCGCGCCGCAACCCGGACGGCACCGACTCGCTGCTGACGCTGGTGCCCGGCTTCAGCGGGTTGGAGTTCGTGGTCGGCCGCAAGGACGACAAGCGCACGTTGACGTTGCGCGATGCACAGCATGAGTACGTGCTGATCGAGCGCTGAGGCCCGGCGCCGCCGCTCCGCGTGCAGGGGCGGCCGAGCCGGCCGGTGATTGCTGGCCGGCTCTTTCTCATTGCGCCGCTGCGCATTTGACCGGACACTGGGGTCTCATCACCAGGACCGTTCGAGGGGGCGGATCATGGGATTCCTGCTCTACCCAGCGATTGCCCTGACGAGCCGCCTGCGCTACGCGCAGAAGTTCACCTTGCTGGGGCTGCTGGTCCTCGTCGCGATTGGCTCGCTGCAGTTCAGCCTGTACCGCGCGCTGGACCGGGTGATCGAGCCGTCTCGACTCGAGCTGCAGGGCGTGGACGAGATGCTGTTGCTGCATCGCGCTGTTCAGCTCATCCAGCAACACCGGGGCCTGTCGGCGGGGTTGTTGGGCGGAAACGTGAGCCTGCAGGAGAAGCGGGCCGACAAGGCGCGCGAGACGCAAGAGGCAATCCAGCGCCTCATCCAGCAATTGCCCGCCCGCATCCTGACAGGCCCCGCCTGGCGTGATTTCCACGCCGGCTGGACCAGCCTGCGCCAGGACGGCCTGAACTGGCCGGTGGCAAGAAATCTGCTGGCGCACGATCAGCTCGTTGCCAAGGGGATTGCGGTCGCACCGGACATCACGGATGCGACCGCGCTGACCCTCGACCCCGATCTCGACAGCTACTACCTCGTTGCGGCGCTGGTCGAACTGCCGCGTTTCCTGGAGCAACTCGGGCAGACACGTGCCTATGGTGCGGCGGCCTTGGCGCGCAAGGAGATCGACAACGCCCAAAAGACCCACATGGCGGAAATCCTCGGGCGGGTGGCGATCGCCCATGCGGGGTTCAAGAGCACCTTGGGCAAGGTGATCGCCTACAACCCGTCGCTCGACGCCCGGTTGACCTTGTCGTGGCAGGCCATCGAGGACGAGATGCTCGGGGTGACGACGCTGGTGCGCAGCGAGATCCTGACCGAGAGGTTCGGGGTGGATTCCGCCGCCTACATCGACCGCACGACGGCGCTGATCAACCAAGGCTTCACGATGGGCGAGGACATCCTGGCCCCCGCCTTTCGGCGTTTGATCGAAGCACGCCTGGCCGCCGCGACCGCCAGCCTGAGGCTGAACGTGGCCATCAGCGGCCTGCTGGCGCTGGCATTCGCCTACCTCGTCGTCGGCACGTTCCTGGCCTTGACGCAGCAGATCCAGCGTTCCCGCGACCGGCTGCAAACGATGGTCGACAACAGCGCCGAGCGGGCGGAACTCGTCGAGAGCATCGCCGAGGGTGACTTGTCGAAAGACCTGCGCGACAGCGAACCCGAACCCTCGTCCGGCGCTCGCGATGCCATCGTCTCGCGCGACGAGGTCGGAGAACTCTGGGCCTCGCTCGACGAGATGCGCCGACTTCAGCACCGCTTGGGGCGTGGTTTCGTGAAGATGACCCGCACGCTGCGGCAGCACCGCGACGCGGAGCGCGTTCAGGACTGGTTCAAATCGGGCGTCAACGCGGTCGACATGCATCTTCGCGGTGACCGCACGATCGAGCAGCTGAGCCAGTCGGTCATCGAGGAGCTGGCCACCCGCGTCGGCGGCGCCGTCGCGGTGATCTACCTGACCGACGATGGGCCGACGGCGAGCGACGAGTTGAAGCTCGCGGCGTCCTATGCCTACGCCGCCGAGCGAACGGCGCGTGTGCGGATTCGGTTGGGCGAAGGGCTGGCGGGCGAGGCGGCACGGACGAAGAAGACCCTCGTCCTGTCTGACCTGCCGAGTGGCTACCTGCCGATTGCTTCGGCGCTGTCCGAGACCCGCCCGGTCGCCGTGGTTGCGGTGCCGCTGGTCCATGACGACAAGCTGAAAGGTTTGGTCGAGATCGGCAGCCTGCATGGCTTCGAGCCGCAGCAGATCGAATGGCTGGAACAGGTGGCCGAGTCGATCGCCATCTCGATCGACGTGCTGCAGGCACGCCAGCGTGTCAACGGGTTGCTGGCGCAGACCCAGGCGCAGACCGAAGAGCTGCGTGTCCAGCAAGAGCAGATGCAGGAAACCAACCAGGAGCTGGAGGAACGCACGCAGCTGCTGGAGCAGCAACGCGAGACGATCCAGGCGAAGAACCGGGAAGTCGAGGCCGGCAACCTGCAGCTGGCCCGCAAGGCGCAGGAGCTGGAGCGCATCAGCACCTACAAGTCCGAGTTCCTGGCCAACATGTCGCACGAGTTGCGAACACCGCTGAACAGCATGCTGATCCTGTCCAGCCTGCTGCAGCAAAACCGGGACCGTCGGTTGACGGACAAGGAGGTCGAATATGCCGCCACCATCCACGGGGCCGGCAAGGATTTGCTGAACCTGATCAACGACATCCTCGACCTGTCCAAGATCGAGGCCGGCCGATTGGAATTGCGGGTCGAGGACGTGTGCGTCGCCGACGTGGTCGATGAGCTGACGCGCCTGTTCAAGCCAATGGCCGACGACCGGCACATCGAGTTCAGCGCCCGCGTGGCCGAGGGCACGCCCGAGAGCTTGCAGGCAGACGGTTCACGCCTGCAGCAAGTCCTCAAGAACCTGCTGTCGAACGCCATCAAGTTCACCTCGCAGGGGCGGGTCTCGCTCGAGATCGAGCCGTCGTGGATCGGCACCGGCTCGGCGAGGGTGCCGGCCTTGAGCTTCGCGATCCGCGATACCGGCATCGGCATTGCCGAAGACAAGCACCAGCAGATCTTCCAGGCCTTTCAACAAGCCGATGGCTCGACCAGCCGGAAGTTCGGCGGCACGGGCCTCGGGCTGTCCATCTCTCGCCAGCTGGCCCATCGCATGGGCGGTGACATCAGCCTGCGCAGCACCGTCGACGAGGGCAGTGTGTTCACGCTGCGTGTTCCTCTCGATGCATCGTCGGCGGCCGCCGAGCAACCCACCGATGGCGTCGCCGCGCGCATGGCGCCGCGCGCCAGCCCCGCGTCGACCACGCCAGCGCCGGCTGCGTCAGGCGAGGCCTTGCCCGCTGCCGTGATCGAGGATGACCGTGAACGGGCCGGACCGGATCGGCGCACGATCCTGATCATCGAGGATGACCGTGCCTTCGCCGGCATCTTGCGCGATGCCGTGCGCGAACACGGCTTCGACGCCATCGTCGCCGTCGATGGCGAAAGTGGCATCGAACTCGCCGATCGCCTGGTGCCCGACGCGATCATCCTGGACGTGATGCTGCCGCGCATCGATGGGTGGGGCGTCATGCGCAGCATCAAGGGCAACCTGCGAACCAGGCACATCCCGGTCCATTTCGTGACCTGCCTCGAGGACCGTCAAAAGGCCATGGGCATGGGGGCCATCGGCTTTGTCTCGAAGCCGGCCAGCATCGAGCAGCTCGACCGTGTCTTTCGCTCCATCAACGTCGCGATCGACAAGGCCGAGAAGAAGCTCTTGCTGGTCGAAGACGACGACGTGGAGGCCATGAGCGTGATGGCACTGCTCGAAACCAAGGGCCTCGTGATCGTGCGCGCGCGGTCGGCGCCCGAGGCGCTGGCACAACTGGCACAGGAGACATTCGATTGCATGGTGCTCGACCTGGGCCTGAGTGGTGCATCCGGCTTCGATCTGCTCGACCAGCTCCAGCGGGAAGGCAACGGCCCGGCGATCCCGATCATCGTGCACTCGGGGCGCAGCCTGTCGACCGAGGACGAACGGCGTTTGCTGCGCTACACCGAGAGCGTCATCATCAAGGGCGCCCAGAGCCCCGAGCGCCTGCTCAATGAAGTGAGCCTGTTCCTGCACATGGTGGGGAGTTCGCTGCCGCCTGCCAAGCAGAAGATGATCCAGCTCGCGCTCGACAAGGAGGCGATGTTCGARGAGCGCAAGGTGCTGCTGGTCGACGACGACATGCGCAACATCTTTTCGCTTTCCAGCGCCTTGGCCGCCAAGGGCATGCGCATCGTCGAGGCGACAACCGGCGGCGAAGCGCTGGACCAGCTCAAGCTCCATCCCGACGTGGACATCGTGCTGATGGACGTCATGATGCCGCAGATGGATGGGCTTGAGGCGATGCGCCGCATCCGGCGCATCGGCACCTTCGCCAAGCTGCCGATCATCGCGTTGACGGCCAAGGCGATGGCCGGCGACCAGAAGGCCTGCCTCGACGCGGGGGCCAACGACTACATCGCCAAACCTGTCGATCTGGACAAGCTGCTCTCGCTGATGCGCGTCTGGCTCTACCACGCTCGATGAGCACTGCCGCGGCGGTGTGATCAAGGGCGTGGGGCGGGCAGCCCGTTTGCCCTGTGGTCGGCGCCTCAGCCTGGCCAGGGAATACCGCGGCCGGCGGGCCGCTTCGGGCGTTGCCTATCTGCCCCCAGCGAACTACCATCTCCCAGAGGAGCACGGATGTGTGGCCTGCAGCTGCAAGGCGGCCTGGTCAGCCATTCGAGATCCGCCGGGTGCCGTCATGGCCTCGATGCCCAAGAGCGCATTGGCGCGTTGTACATCGGATCGAGTGGTCAAACTGGACGAACTCGCCGTGTTGCTGATCGAGCTGGCTGGGCGCACCGACGATGGTCGGGCGGGAAAGCATGGTAAGCGAGGGACGCGTTCCCATTCTGCTGGTCGATGACCGTCAAGAGAGCTTGACGGCGCTTCAGGCTGGCCTCAGCGGGATCGATGCGCTCGATTGCATTCAGGCTCGCTCGGGCGACGCAGCGCTGCAGCWATTGTTGTCGCGCGAGTTCGGCCTCGTCCTGATGGGCGTTCGAAAGCCCGGGGCCGACGGCTTCGAGGCGGCGGCGCTGATCCGTGCCAATCCGAAGACCAGCCAGATCCCCATCCTCTTCGTCGTGGCGCAGCCTGCGGTAGGTGATTTCGAGTTCCGTGGCCACGAACTCGGTGCGGTCGATTGCCTGGTCGAGCCGATCGAGCCCGCGGTGCTGCGCGCCAAGGTCATGGTCTTCGTCAGCCTGTTCCGGCAGCGCCAGGCCTTGACCGAAAGGGACCGCCAGCTGTTGAGCCTCCAGGAGCTGATCAACGGACGCGGCGCGCGCCGCACCGGTGATTCACCCTTGCGCGTGCTGCTGGTCGACGACCGGCCGGAGAACCTGATTGCGCTCGAAGCCATGTTGTCGGACATGAGCGACGTTTCGCTGGTCAAGGCCATGTCGGGCCAGGACGCCTTGCGCGCCGTCTTGCGCGAAGACTTCGCCGCGATCTTGCTGGATGTGCAGATGCCGGGGATGGATGGTTTCGAGACGGCCGAGCTGATCCGCTCCAACCCGAAGACACGCAACATGCCGATCATCTTCGTCACCGCCGGCATGCGGGATTCGGACTCGCGCGAGCAAGCCTACCGGCAGGGGGCGGTGGACTACCTGATGAAGCCGCTCGAGCCGGCCGTCGTCAGGAGCAAGGTGCGCGTGTTCTGCGACCTCTATGCGCAGCGCCAGACGATCGCCCGCCACAACGCGCAGCTGGAAACCCTGGTGGCCAACCGGACGGCGGCGCTGCAGCGGTCGAACGACGAACTGGCCCGCGAAAGAGACCGCTACCGCGAGATGTCCGCCAAGTTCGAGCTGGCCACCAGCGGTGCCCTCCTGGGGGTTTGGGACTGTGATCTGCGCACCGGCGAACTGCTGTGGGACGCACGGATGCATGAGCTCTACGGCTTGACCCCGGCGCAGTTCCGCGGTGACCACGCAGCCTGGATTGCCTGTGTGCATCCGGACGATCGAACGTTTTGTGAAACGTCGATCAGGCTCGCGCTGCGAGGCGAGCAAGACTACGACATCGAGTTCAGGATCGTCCGCCCCGATGGCACGGTGCGGTACGTCAAGGGTTCTGCACGCGTGGTATTCGACGAGGCCGGTCGGGCGTTGCGCATGACCGGCATCAACCAGGACATCAGCGGGATCAAGCAGATCGAGCAGGAGGTGCGCGCCCACCGCGACCGCTTGCTGGAGCTGGTCGACGAGAAGACGGCCAGTCTGCGGGCGGTCGTCGACCATGCGGCCGAAGGCATCATCACCACCGACTTGACGGGTGTCATCCTCGGCTTCAACCTGGCGGCCGAACGCATGTTCGGCCACACCGCGGCCGCGGCCGTCGGCCAGAAGGTGAACATGCTGATGCCGGCGCCGCATGACCAGGCGCACGACGGCTACATCGAGCGCTACCTCGGCGGCGCCAGCTCGCAGATCGTCGGCGGCGGCCGCGAAGCGGTAGGGCTGCGGGCCGACGGCAGCAGCTTCCCGGTCTACATCGCCGTCAGCGAATTCGCGGTCGGCGGCGAGCGGCGCTTCACGGCGATCGTGCACGACATCTCGAAGCAGAAAGCCCTCGAGGCCAGCCTGGTGCATGCGCGTGAGGTGGCCGAAGCGGCCAACCAGGCCAAGGGCAGCTTCCTGGCCAACATGAGCCATGAGATCCGCACGCCCTTGAACGCCATCATCGGGCTGGCGCATCTGCTGCGCTGGTCCGGCCTGACGCCTGACCAGTGCGAGCGGCTGGGCAAGATCGATTCGGCGGCCAACCACCTGCTGTCGGTCATCAACGACATCCTCGATCTTTCGAAAATCGATGCCGGCAAGCTCGAGCTCGAGCACCTGGACTTCGGCCTGAGCGCGGTGCTGGAGTACGTGCGCTCGCTGATTGCAGACCAGGCGCAGGCCAAGGGCCTGACGGTCGCGGTCGAGTCCGAAGGCGTTCCCGAGTGGTTGCATGGCGACCCGACGCGGTTGCGCCAGGCGCTGCTGAACTTCGCCAGCAACGCGGTCAAGTTCGCCGAGCACGGCACGATCTCGCTGCGCGCGGCCGTGCTGGAAGATTGCGGCGGCAGCCTGCTGGTCCGCTTCACCGTCGAAGACGAAGGTATCGGCATCGCCGAGGACAAGCTGTACCGCGTGTTCCACGCCTTCGAGCAGGTCGACATCTCGACCTCGCGCCGCTATGGCGGCACCGGCCTGGGCTTGACCATCACCCGCCGGCTGGCCGAGATGATGGGCGGCGAAATAGGCGTGCAAAGCGAGCTGGGGCGCGGCAGCACCTTCTGGTTCACCGCCCGTCTGGCCCGGGGGCTTGGGCCCATGCCGCCCGTCGTCCGCGCCCTTACGTCGAATGCCGAATCGGAAGTGCGGCGCCACCACTCTGGTGCGCGACTGCTGCTGGCCGAAGATCACCCAGTCAACCGTGAGGTGGCGCTGGAGATGCTTCGCTGCGCTGGGCTGTCGGTGGATGTGGCCGTTGACGGCCGCGAGGCGGTGGACAAAGCCCGCGCCAATGCCTACGACCTGATCCTGATGGACGTGCAAATGCCCCAGATGGATGGCCTGGAAGCGACGCGCGCCATCCGCTCGCTGCCGTCGCGCATGGCGACCCCGGTGCTCGCCATGACCGCCAGCGCGTTCGATGAAGACCGCCGCGCCTGCCAGGAGGCGGGCATGAACGGCGTCGTCACGAAGCCGGTGAACCCGGAAGCGCTCTTCGCGGCGCTGCTGAAGTGGCTGCCCGAAGCCGCCCCGGTTGACGAGTCGAAGACGGCGGCGGCGCCGCGGTCGGCAGCGCCAAGCGCTTCAGATTCGTAGCGCCGTTCAGGCGTGCGATTGCTGCGCTGCAGCAACTCAGCCGTCCGTCGTCTGAGGGACAAGGGAACTCTTTCTAGGGAGAAATGGCCGAATGTGGATAAAGTCGCCACATCTGATGGCGAAAGTCTGCTCAAATTTGGGCTAATTCATCCGAAAAAACAGGGAAGTAACCGCCCAGCAGAAGGAGTTCCCATGGCCGAAGTTCGCGTGCAGGTCCCAGATGAAATCATGGCGGAGTTGAAGTCCACACTCGGGCTCCGTACCAACACAGACATCGTCGAGGAGGCTCTGACGATGCTCAATTGGGCCGCAGAAGAGAAGAAGAATGGCCGGCAAATTTTTTCTGCCAAGCCGGACGGCAAAGACGTGACGCGTCTGGCGATGCGTTCATTAATGAACGGAGTTAGGTCAACCGTTTGAGCCCCTCAACCGTCTAAGAGAAAAGGCCGCACGCGCGGCCGAGCGTTGGCGCGCGTGCGGTCGTGAAATTGCTTCCAGCCCTCAAGAGGCTGGGAGGTCCGCATGGACGATTCCAACGAAACCAGGGTGATAGTTCCGCGACCCGTTCACGGCCGCAGGGACGATGACACGCCGTCGTTTTTGGACGTCCACCACTGCAGGGATGCAGTTCCGCCGCGAGTCCCAGTCAAGGAGGCGCCGCATGGACACGACTCTGGAAGCCGTCCCGTCGAGACTGGAGGTTGACGGTCGCGTGGCCACGCCGGCGGCCATCCCGGGCGCCACCTATGCCGACATGACGGGGCTGCAACGCAGCGGGGTCCGGCTGGCTTCGTGGATGCTGGCGATGATCGGCCTGCTCGCGCTGCTGTTGCTGGGGCTGATCGCGTTCAGCGAATACGTTGCCCGCCCGCCCGAGGTGGTCACTGCACAGGCGTTGATCGAACGCGCCGCACAGCACTACGCGGCTGCCAGCGAGCCTGAAACGCTGAAACAGGTGAACGACCTGCTGACCCGCCTGGCCGAGATCCAACGCGCCACACGCGAGTTCTGGACCAACTACAGCCAGTTCCTGCTGATGAACCTGCTGCTGCCGGTGCTGACGTCGATCCTGGGGTACGTGTTCGGGACTTCGCGCGGTGGGGGAAGTCCGTAACGGCTGGCGCCAGCTCGGCATGCTGGCGTCTGCGGCCATCAGCAGGCCATCGTGTCGTTCGGTGAGAACACAGGTCGGCCGTACGGTGCACGACGATCAGCTCCGGGCTCGAATGCATGGCCAATGCCGACTACGACAGCACGACACCTACGTTTGCGTTCTGCCTGACGACGCGCACGACAACTATGACGGCGGAACTACGCAAAACGATGGCAGTTCGGTGAAACGCTGTGGCCGAACGACGCAATCCTGCTGCTAAGACGCTGAGCGAAGACGCCCATGAGCAGGCAAGCGCTTCTGGTCTGCCCAGTGGTCCACGACAAACTCATGCCCGCAAACAGTTGGCTATTCGTCGTCCTTGCGAAAGTAGCGCGCCGGCGTCTCGCCAAAGGCTTGACGAAACACTGCGATGAACGACGACACGTCGGCGTATCCAACCTCAAACGCTACCTGGGTCACGCTGCGACCCAGGCTCAAAGGCTCCATTGCCTTGAGCAGCCGCAACTGCTGTCGCCACTGGCCGAAGCTCAGGCCAGTGTCCTTCAGAAACAGGCGCGCAGCGGTGCGTTCGGTCATTCCGCAGTCAGCCGCTAGTGCGGCCAGCGGCCGTGAATCTGCAGGGTTGACCTCAAGTTGGCAGGTCAGGCGCACCAGCCGCGGGTCAGCAGCAGCGGGCAGGCCAGTTGGCACAACCGCCAGTGCAGCAAGCCGATCGATGATCACCTGCATCAGCCGTTGCTCAGGGCCTTCGGCCGGATGATCGGGGCCAAACCCCGATGCTTCAACGAGTAGCAGTCGCAGAAGCGGATCTACATTCACCACGCAGCATTGGGGCGGCACCGGCACAGCGCCTGGCTGGGCATAGAGCGTGCGAAGCCAGCACCCGCGCTTTGCGCTGCCGCGATGCCTTTCGCCTGGAAGAATCCATACCGCGCGCTGCGGCGGAACAACCCACAGGCCCGCATCCGTGCGCACCGTGTGCACGCCCTCGCTGGCATAGACGAACTGCGCACACCGGTGCTGATGCCATGGACTGCGAAGCGACTCGTAGCGCTGCGACAGCACGAACACTGGCCGCGCCGCCAGGTCGGGATCCACAAGATTCTTCGGCATGTCTGTCCTGCCCTGTTTTCTGTCGTTCCATGCCGAGACGCGGCGAAGGGGGCACTCTACGCTGACGACTCCCTTGAAACAGCACGAAGCCAACACTCCGATGAGATCCTCCCTTACTGCATGCGTCCTGGTCACGCTCGCTCTCGCCGCCGGCAATGCTGGCGCCGGTCAACTGCACGTTTTCACCTCCGACGCCAGTGGCTTCAATACCCATTCAGTCTGGTACGACGATGGCCAGGAGATCACCGTGGTTGACGCCCAGTTCACGTCAGCTCAGGCGCAGGCGCTGCTGGCCGACATCCGGCGGCAATCGGCCTCGCCGGTCACTCGCGTGATCGTTACGCATCCCAATCCCGACAAGTTCAATGGGCTTGCGGTCTTCCACAAGGCGGGTGTTCAAAGCATTGCCTCGAAGAAGACGGCGGCGGCCATTCCGGAGGTCGATCGCTACAAGCACCACTTCTTCGTCAACATCGCGAAGATGTTCACCGAAGAAACCTACCCGCAAGTCGAAGCGGTGAAGACCACCTACAGCGGCCGGCAGGAGATCCGGTTGAAGTCGGGGGAGACGATCACGCTGATCGAACTGCCGCACGCCGGCGTTTCTAGCGACCAGACGGTGGTGCGCATTGACAGCACCGGTGATCTGATCGTCGGAGACCTCGTGCACTCGCACACGCACGCCTGGCTCGAAGGCGGCATCGTCGGCGGCAAACCCACGCCCGACCTCGCCGGCTGGAAGTCCGACCTGAAGGAACTGACCAAGCTCGGACATGGCAAGGTTTACGGCGGTCGCGGCCAATTCCTGCCGGTGAAGCAAGCGGTGACCGAGCAGATTGAATATCTGGAGAAAGCCGAGGCCCTTGTGGATCGATATATCAGCACACTGGGTGACAGGACCCCCGAACTGGCTGACCTTGCGCTTCAAGGGCGGCATTACGCAGCCCTACAGGACAGGTTTAGCCAGACGTTTCCTGACTACGCCATGCCTGAATTGATTGGCTACAGTGTCTATGGGCTGGTAGGGCAGAGGCAGGCCTTGCACCGGTAGACGCCTCACGCCAGCGTTTAAGGTGCTGGCATCAAGCCCTTGCAACTGGAACCCTTGCTTGGCGACGTCGTGTTGTCCGCCTGATCCGTCTCACACGTTGGCGTCAGCATGTGTTCGCCGGCTTGCGTACCTGCGAGCGCCTTTTCGTGTCGATCTATGCGGCGCGGTCCCGCGCGATAGTGCGCACAGCTGAATTTCAGCTGAATCTTGCGCCTCGCGACATAGCCTAACTCAAGAGTTACTCCCGCTCACCACGAAAGCAGTGCGACCCCTAACTCGCAGAGTTCGTGGTCGACGCTGGATCGCCAGAATCGCCACGCATCGCGTTGCCTCTCCAGAGATCTGTGCGCGCATCAGCGAAACATCGAGTTGGCCGTTCGTCAGAAACTGAAGCGACCAGCGTCGCGTACCTGAAGTTACACCGAGCATTAACCCAGGATAGCGACAGGTGCGCGCAGCGTTGAAGAGACTCGACATCGAACCGATACGGTTCAAGGAGACTCCATATGAAGCGTGAATTCAAGTTCCCGAAGGCGCTGCTTGCCGCGCTGGCGACCAGATCTATGAGACGACTTCCGGCGACGCTGATGATGGCCGCGGCATGCGGCGCCGCAACCATCGGCAGTGCGGCCAATTCGTACACGGCCCTCGACGCGGCCGAAAAAATCGCCGGCAACAAATACATTCCATTGAACCTCGCCGCCGGACCGGCTGCCGACAAATCACCTCTGCGCACCGGTGTGCCATTTCCGATGGGTGAGCTATCCAACATCAAGAACCTGCGCCTGGAAACTGGTGACGGCGGCCAGGAAGTGCCGGCCCAGTTTGACGCGATCTCGCGTTGGCCCGACGGCTCGATCAAGGTGGCCTTGACGCAGCTCGTGGCCGACCTCGGTGCAGCTCAGTCCTACCGCGTGGCCTATGGCCCTGGCGTGACCCGTATGCCGCTGCCTCGCGATGTGTCGATCAGCGGCAAAGGGACCAGCAAGATCACGGTCGACACCGGCTTGGTGAAGTTCACCGTCAACGGCCAGGGTGTCATCAGCAAGGTCTGGCGCGACGCCAACGCCAATGGCAAGTTCGAAGAGCGCGAGCAGTTGATCGACTCGGGCGACCTGTTCATGGTCAACGCTTTCGACAACCACGAGTACACCGCGTCCGCGGCCACCGATGCGGTGGTCACCGTCGAAGAGAGCGGCCCGCTGCGTGCGGTGGTCAAGGCCCAGGGTTCGCTCACCGACAGCAGCGGCACCAAGCTGATCAAGTACCAGGTGCGCTACTACGCCAACCAGGGCTCCGACAAGATCGACATGGAGGTCTCGGTCATCGATGACCGGCTGGAGCCCGACGTCGAACACGACCCCGTGTCGTTCGCCATTGCGGCCAAGGGTCTAGGCATGCGCTGGCATTACTTGTCCGACGGCGCGGCCGATTACCGGTTCGGCGGTGAAAACGGTGCGGCGTACGCGGGCACGGTGTCCGGCGAACACTACCTGCTGCAGAAGGGCGACTTCCGGTTCGAAACAAAAATCGTGAACGGACACCCGCAGGGCGAGGACAAGGGCAACACCTTCGCCTACAGCGGTGTGGGCACGGGCAGCAAGGCTCCGGGCTGGGTGACACTGGACGCCGACAAGCGCCACCTGGCCTTGATGGTCAGGGACTTCTGGCAGCAGTTCCCGGGCGAGTTGAACATCAACGGCAACACTCTGACCGCATCGCTGTTCCCGGTGCGCGCGGGCGGCACCGAAGCAGACCCGCCAGCGCAGTCGGGCGACCACTACCGCCGCGCAGGCAGCATGTACTTTGCCCGCCCAGGGGGCGCCAAGACCTACCAGCTGCGTTTCGCATTCGGCAGCAGCAAGCCCACCACCCACGCTGTCGAGCGCATGAACGACAGTTACCAGCGCCACACCCTGGACCTGATGGCGGCGCGGACCTGGTACACCTCGTCGGGTGTCTTCGGCGACCTGAACGTCGGCACCTCGACGAAGGCGGATACCGGCTATGACGCCTACCTGATGCGTGACATCTACGAGGCGAGCATCGAGCGGACCGATGGCAACGCCACGATGTTCGGCTGGCGCGACTACGGTGACCGCTTGCGTGCGGGCTGGACGGATGTCACGGACACTCAGGTGTGCATCCCCAGCTTCTACAACGACACCCACGTTGGCGCGAACAACTTCTTCACCGAGTTTCTGCGCACCGGTGACCAGCGCTGGTACCAACTGGCCGACATCAGCACGCGCCACTTCATGGACCTGGACGTGTCGCATGGCCCGCGTGCCAATTACTGGTCCACCGGTGGTGTGCCACAGCCGGCCGGCGAAGTACACGCCATCGGCCATGAAAACAACGACCACCAGGACCGCAACCTGCACTGGGGCCATTCTCATGTCAGCGGCCTGAGCAACAACTATCTGCTCACCGGCGACAAACGTTCGCTGGACGTGCTGACCGAAGTGGCGGGCTGGTGGAAGTTCGTGTCACCGCACTTCTTCAAGCGGCCCTTCCATGCCGCCGACAAGTACCGTGAAGCCGAACGCGATTACGGCTGGCCGCTGTACGTGATGAACGAATATGTGCGAGCCACCGGCGATGCGCAATACCACAAGGACGTGGCGGGCGGCTTGGTGACCTACCTGAACCAATGGTTCAGGACGCCGCTCAACCACATTGGCTACAACCCCGTCACTGGCGTCATCTCCAACAAGGTCATCGGCGTGAACGATGCCAACCAAGGCACCGGCTTCTGGACCATGACCAAGATGGACAACGGTAGCGGCTACAACGCGACCGGGACCAACCCGTGGATGGCCGGCGCCCTGCTCGGCAACATCATCAAGTTCTACGAGGCCGACAAGCAGTTCGCGGCGGCTGGCCAGGCGTCGGGGGTGAGCCATCCGGAGCTGATCGACATGCTGCTGCAGGGCATGAACTACGTCGTCAAACACGGCTACGACAAGGACGATAAGTACTTCGTGTATTCGGAAGTGACCCGCGGCACCGATGGTGGCAGCAACCACATCGTCTACCCGCTGGCGTACCTGGATCGTCTGTACAAGCAGGAGCTTGCCGCTGGCCACCTGGCCCATCCGGAGTGGTACGACACCCAAAGTAGCTGGCTCAAACTGGCCACCGAGCGGTACGACCTGATGCGAAGCATGAAGGTCGGCACCAACACCCAGTCCTATGGGTTCTATGGCTACGAGATCGTCTACCCGGCGGACTTCTTCAAGGTCATGAAGGACACCACAGGGCATTGAGGATCGCCTTCGGGGGTGCCTGTGTCTCCAATGAACGATCGCACGCACAGGTTGCATGGCAAGTACGGCTAAGGAAGTCGCCGAGCTGTTGGCGGGGTGCTTGCTGCCGCAGTGGGAGTGCTTCGCGACGGGCATCACCACAAGGCATTTGCGTGCGGGAGAGTTCCTCTTCCACGCCGGTCAGATGCAGTCGTCGGTGTTCATCGTCAATCGGGGCGTGGTGAAGCTGGTCTACGAGACGGTGGACGGAAAGCACTGGGTGAAGAACCTGGCCACGGCCGGCACGTACATCGCGAACATGACGACCCGGTCGCAGACCGGCCCCGCCAGGTTTTCGGCGCAGGCCCTGGCCGACACACAGCTGGAGGAGATGGCATATGAGCAGATTCAGTCGCTCGCAACGCGCCACATCGAGTGGCAGCGGGTGGTGGGCCGAGCCTATGAGCTGTATGCCTC
>NZ_JBFUGE010000079.1:0-17949 GCF_056403075.1 Ideonella sp. P3_A4
GTAGTCGTACAGGATCGCGTCGCCGCTCTTGTCCAGGACCTGGGTCAACAGCTTGTTGGCGTCGTTGCTGTAGGTGTACCAGTTGGTGTTGCCGGTGCTGTCCGCCACGCTCTGCAGCCGACCCGAGACGGACGAATACTTCTCGACCGTGCCACTGCTGCCTTCGGTGCGGATGTACTGGTTGTTGGCCGTGTCGACCGTGATCGTGTCGTGCGCGCCGGAGCCGGCTGTGCAGACATAGGCCGTGCCGT
The DNA here is from genome assembly GCF_056403075.1 of Ideonella sp. P3_A4. NCBI lineage: Bacteria > Pseudomonadati > Pseudomonadota > Betaproteobacteria > Burkholderiales > Sphaerotilaceae > Ideonella > Ideonella sp. P3_A4. The sequence continues at coordinate 252 of NZ_JBFUGE010000079.1, forward strand.
TCCAGTCGTAGGTCGACTGCGAACCGTCGCGCGCCGTGCGGATCAGCGTGCTGCCGGCCGTCTTGACCGCCTTGTTGCCGCCCAGCACGATCTGCTGCAAGTAGATCCCCAGCGACCAGTTGTCGCCGTTGTCGCCGTCGTTGAACTGCCCGAGGCTGTTGTAGGTGCGCAGCGCCTCGTTGTCCAGGCCTCGGCTGGCCAGGAAGTCGTCACGGCGCTGCACCACCAGGTTGCCGGTGGCGGCGTTGACGTAGACCTGATCCCCGCTGTTGCCCTGGCCGGGCAGCCCCCACATCCCCTGCGAGCCGAGCGTGCCCAGCGAGGTGAGTTCCAGACCAAGGCTGTTGCCACTGACGATTGCGACCATGGGGTAAACCAGTAAAGAGGTGGGCTAAGCGCCACAGCACCCCATTGGTCACCCGCTATCGGCTGAAAAGATGTCCTCCTACCGGCACCTGGTGGTGCCTGTTATTCGGAGCAGTCCCTCTGCTGCGGGCGCTGTCATGAGCGCTTTGGCTTTATCTAGACAATTCATCCGGACATTCCGGCCGCGGTTTAGCAAGTCCGACTAAATAGGTTGGTTTTACCGACGCAAGCTACGTGTATCGACGAGCGAACAATCGCGTCCGCAGCGGCGGAGCCACACCCAAGTGACGGGGCGCATCCCGGTGTCGGCGCTGCCAGGGCACCGCATTCGGCTGGTAGCCTGGACGCAATGCTCGGCGAGTGGAGGCAGTGACGCTTCGCAGGCGTAACCCGGGAGATAGACGCCAGTTCTATTTCAAGTGAACAGAATGGGCGAAAATTCAGCTTTTGGCGAACCAGCAGTTCGGAACCTATTGATGACGGCACGCGTAAGTACGTGTCAGCCTTGACTCTTTGGTTCAGGAGCTACCGAGACCTGACATCCGTCTGGGCCCGACGGGAGTGCTACGGTTGCGTTTTCTTGCGGCGACCGAGTTCACGCAGCAGCCAAGCGCGTGCGGTCGACCATTCGCGCTTCACGGTGGCGGCGGAAACGCCGATCGCCTCAGCCGTCTCGTCGACGCTCAGCCCGCCAAAGAAACGCAGCTCGACGACGCGGCCTTGTCGGTCGTCCAACTGCGCCAGTTCCTGCAGTGCTTCGTCGAGCTGAAGGATATCGAGGATGGCGTCTTCTTCTGGGCTCGCCATTTCGCCAGCCACTTCCTGCAACGCGTCCAGACTTTGCACCGGGACGCCGCTGCCGCGCTTGGCGGCGTGGTGGCTGCGGGCGTGGTCGACCAGGATGCGGCGCATCAGCATGGACATCCAGCCAAAGAACTGACCGCGAGACGCCAGGTGGAGCTCGCTGCGCTCAGCCAGTCGCATGAAGGCTTCGTGAACGAGCCCCGTGCTTTGCAGGGTGTGGTCTTCACGCTCATGGCGCAGGTGCCGGCGTGCGAGCTGGCGCAGATCGTCATAGACCAGCGGCACGAGCTGGTCGAGCGCCTGCTCATCGCCGCTCGACCAGCTCTGCAGCAGGGCCGTGATGGGCGACCGGAGGTCGCCTCCGGCTTGGTGCGGAGGACCGGATTGGGCCTGGTCAGGTGCTCGCATGTGAGACGAGGGGGCTGCGAAGGGCCCCGATTCACGCACACTCGTAGTCCGATCGCAAGGCGAACCCCTCGCGCCTGGCGGGGTGCTGCGAGCGTTTGCAGCTGCCGAGACGGTTCGTGCCGTGATGGGCCCAGGACACACAGCCCTCAAGCCACGAGCGCCGTACCGACGAGCATCTGTGGCTGGGTAGAGCGCCACGAGGACTGCGCTCAGGTTGTTGCGCCAGCGCGCAGGGGCGCCCGCGGCGCTGGCTTGCTATTCCTGATCGTCCGGCGGCGGGTTGGCGCCGACGCGGTAGCCCTCGCTGGCCCAGGCGCCGAAGTCGTGGCCCTGGCAGCGGGCGCTGCAGAAAGGGCGATAGGCGTTGGCAGGTGAGAAGAGCGCGGGCGCCTTGCACGTGGGGCAGGGGACCATGCGCGGCTTGGGCGGGGCGGGCGGTGAAAAGGGTTCGGGCATGGGCGGGGCTCAGGCGCAGAGCGCGAGGTCGAAGTTGGCGTCGCCGTGGTAGGTCTTGAGCCGACCCTCGGCGTCCGCTCGCATCAGACGCACCGACACCATCAGGCGGTGGCCGCTGATCTCCGGCACCAGGCCCAAGGCCTCGTCGATGCGTACTCGAAGCAATTGGTAGGCCCGGCCGGGTGGCAGGCTCTGCTGGTACTGGCCGGCCTGCGCCACCACGCGGTGCGGCACCCCGGCGTCGCGCAACAGGTTCAGCAACAGCAGCAGCGCCTCCGCCAGTGGCACCAGGGTGTCGACCCAGTGGGTCAGGTCGTTACGCCGTTGTTCTGGGGCCAGTTGTTGCCATGCATAGTAGGCGGGCAGGTCGAACGAACAGGTCCCGCCCGGAATGCTGATGCGGCTGCGGATGCTCATCAACCAGTCGTTGGAGACCAGAGCGTGGCCGGCTTTGCCGCTCAGATGGTTCAGGCCGGCATGGGCGTGGTCGACGCGGGCGATGATCTCGTCCAGCGCGGCCTCGGAAACGCTGGGGTTGCCGCGAAAGCTTTGCAACTGGGCCTTGTGACGCTCCAGTTCCTTCAACAAGTCGGACTTCAGGTCGGCGCGCGACGCGACATCCATGATCTCGAATAGCGTGACCAGCGCGAAGTGGTGATCGACCGCCGAATCGCGCGGCAGCAGGGCATGCAAGCGTGCGAACAGATGCTCCAGCCGAAGCATCGTGCGAATGCCTTCGTTGAAAGGATATTCGTAGAGAACCAAACCGTATCGTCCTTGCTCGGCAGCCGTGCCCCTGGACTGTGAGTCCTGGGCGACACCGATTGTTTCACAGCGGCTGTTGTTTCAAGGGTGTCGAGGACGTGTCGGGCCACCAGTGCTGCCACAGCTGCCCGATGTGAGCGTCCAGGTCCGCCAAGTTCAGGCCTTCATCGTTGACCACCACCGCGTCAGCGATCGCTCGGCGGGCGCTGCGCGATGCCTGCTGGGCGATGACCCGCAGCACCTCGGCCTCGGCCCAGCCCGAGCGCTGCGTCACCCGCCGGACCTGCAGGGTTTCGTCGCAGTCGACGACCAACACCCGGTCGACCCGCTGGCGCCAGTGGGCGGATTCGGTCAACAAGGGCACGTCGAAAACGACCGGCTGACCGGGCTGCGCGCCCGCGGCCTGGTTTTGCGCTTCCTGCCCGATCAACGGGTGCAGGATGGCTTCCAGCCGCAAGCGCGCGGCGGGATCGGAAAACACCTCCGCTCGCATGCGGGCCCGGTCCAACGCGCCGGCGGGGTCGATCATCACGACGCCAAAAGCGGCTCCGATGGCGGGCAACGCTGCTCCCCCGGGGGCGGTGAGTTGGCGCGCGATCAGGTCAGTGTCGACAATCAGCGCGCCGCGCCGCGCCAAGGCCGCCGCGACGGTGCTCTTGCCACTTCCGATGCCGCCGGTGAGGCCRACGCGCAGCCGTCCCGGCGCTGCCATGTCACTGGCCGATCCAGCCCAGCACGCGCTCGGTGCCGGCCAGCACCACCACCACGCCGCCGCCGGCGAGGAACGGGCCGAAGGGCACGTAACCGCCTTCACGCAGGCCGGAGGTGAACTTCATCGTGATGCCGACCACCGCACCGATCACCGAAGACATCAGGATGATGGGAAGAATGGCCTGCCAGCCGAGCCAGGCACCCAAGGCGGCGAGCAGCTTGAAGTCGCCGTAGCCCATGCCCTCTTTGCCGGTGGCGGCTTTGTAGAGCTTGTAGACGGACCACAAGGACAGGTAGCCGACGATCGCGCCCCAGGCCGCGCTGCGCAGCGGCACGGTCCAGCCAAATGAAGCTGCCGCCATCCCTGCCCAGAGCAGCGGCAGGGTGATGGAGTCCGGCAGCATCGTGGTGTCCCAATCGATGGCGGCCAGCGCAACGAGCGCCGCGAGCAGCGAGCACCAAAGCAGCGCCACCGGTTGGGCGCCGAAACGCCAGCCGGCTGCTGCAAACAGCGCGCCGGTCAACAGCTCGAGCAAGGGATACCGAGGCGAGATCTTCGTCTTGCAGGCCGAGCAACGGCCACGCAGGCGCAGCCAGCCGAACACCGGGATGTTCTCGTGCCAGGCGATCTGGTGGCCGCAGGCCGGGCAAGCCGAGCGCGGCTTTGACAGCCCGTAGGACCCAAGGCCCTCCACTTCCTTCGCCAGCTCGGTGGCCGTGGCCTGAAGGGCTTTCGAGGGCTCGTGCCCGAAACAGCGCTTGAACAACTCGCCGTCGCTCAGCTGCTCGGCGAAATCGGTCCACCAATCGCGCTCCATCATGCGCGGCAGCCGATGCACGACGACGTTCAGGAAGCTGCCGATACACAGGCCGAGCAAACCCAGCACCGGTGGCGACAGCCACAGGCTCACTGCTTCAGGGGACATGGGCTAGACGACCTGACCGAGCTTGAAGATGGGCAGGTACATCGACACGACGATACCGCCGATCAAACCGCCGAGGAAAACGATGATGATCGGCTCCAGCAGGGTCGACAGGCCTTTGACCATTTCATCGACTTCTTCCTCGTAGAAGTCTGCAGCGCGCGACAACATGTCGTCGAGAGCCCCCGACTCTTCGCCGATTGCAGCCATTTGCAGCACCATGTTCGGGAAGACGCCGGTTTGCGTCATCGAGGTCGTCAGCGCGGTGCCGGTCGAGACGTCGCGCTGAATCTGCTGGGTCGCATGGGCGTAGACTGAGTTGCCAGCGGTGCCGCCGACCGAATCCAACGCTTCGACCAGAGGCACGCCGGCAGCAAACATCGTCGACAGCGTGCGCGTCCAGCGCGCGATGATGGCCTTGCGGATCAGGTCGCCAAAGACCGGCAGCCGCAGCAGGAGGCGGTCCATGGCGAACTGCATCTTCTCTGACCGTTTCCAGGTCTGCATGAAGGTATAGCCGCCGCCGAAAAGCACGCCGAAGATCAGCCACCAGTACTTGACGAAGATCTCGCTGATCGACATCACGAACAGTGTGGGTGCGGGCAGTTCGGCGCCGAAGGACTTGAAGACGTCTTTGAAGGCCGGAATCACGAACAGCATGATGACCGTGACCACGACAAAGGCGACCACCAGCACCGATATTGGGTAAATCATCGCTGACTTGACCTTCTGCTTGATCGCCAGCGTTTTCTCCTGGTACATCGCCAATCGCGACAGCAACTCCTCCAAGATACCGCCTGCCTCGCCCGCTTCGACCAGATTGCAGTACAGCGCGTCGAAGTACTGCGGGTGACGGCGGAAGGCCGATGACAGGTTGGTGCCGGTTTCGACATCCGAACGGATGTCCATCAGCAGCCGGGTGAGGCGGGGGTTCGGGCTGCCGCGGCCAACGATGTCAAAAGCCTGTAGGAGCGGGACGCCGGCCTTCATCATCGTCGCCAGCTGGCGCGTGAAGACCGCGATGTCCTTGGCCTTGATGGTCTTGCCGCCACCGGACCGGCGCTTCTTGACCTTGGTGACCATCACGCCTTGACGGCGCAGGCTGGCGCTGACGGCGGCTTCGCCGCCCGAACGCACTTCGCCCCGCACGATCTTGCCGTTGCGGTCTTTGCCTTCCCACTCGAAGATGAATTCCTTGACGTCTTTCGCCGCTACTGCAGTTGCCATTGAGCCTCCGGCCGATCCCCAATTGATCGATATGTGCGTTGTCGTGATTGTGCTTGCTCGCCGCTCACTCGTTGGTGGCGGCGATCACTTCCTCGAGCGAGGTGGCGCCCAGCCGCACCTTCACCAGCCCTGATTGCCGCAAGTCCCTGACGCCGTCACGTTGGGCGGCTGCGGCGATGTCGACGGCCGAGCCTAGCGACAGGATGATGCGCTGGATTTCTTCGGTCACCGGCATCGCCTGGTAGATGCCCACCCGCCCTCTGTACCCGTTGTTGCAGCTGCTGCAGCCCACGGATTTGTAGGGCACCCAGCTGCCATCGAGATCGCTTTCGACATAGCCGGCTTTCAGCAGGGCGCTGCGCGGGTAGTCACCTGGTTTCTTGCAGTTCTCGCAAAGCTTGCGGACCAGGCGCTGAGCCGTGATCAGCAGCACGCTGGAGGCGATGTTGAACGGGGCCACACCCATGTTCAGCAACCGGGTCAGCGTGGATGGCGCATCGTTGGTGTGCAGTGTCGACATCACCATGTGGCCGGTCTGAGCGGCCTTGATGGCGATATCGGCTGTTTCGAGGTCGCGGATTTCGCCGACCATGATGATGTCCGGATCCTGGCGCAGGAACGACTTCAGCGCCACGGCGAAGTTCATGCCGGCCTTGTCGTTGACGTTGACCTGGTTGATGCCGGGCAGGTTGATTTCGGCCGGATCCTCCACCGTGGCAATGTTGACGCCAGGCTGGTTCAGGATGTTCAGGCAGGTGTAAAGCGACACGGTCTTGCCGCTGCCGGTAGGGCCGGTGACCAGCACCATGCCGTACGGGCGGTGGATGGCGTGCAGCAGCCGCTCCTTCTCGGCGGGCTCGTAGCCGAGCGCTTCGATGCCCAGCTTGGCGCTGGACGAATCGAGAATCCGGATCACGATCTTCTCGCCGAACAGCGTTGGCAGTGTGCTGACCCGGAAGTCGATCGACTTGTTGCCGAAGCGCAGCTTCATGCGGCCGTCTTGCGGCACCCGCTTTTCGGAGATATCCAGCCGCGAGATCACCTTGATCCGCGAGGCCAGCTTGTCCTTGATCGCGATCGGTGGCTGGGTGATTTCGCGCAATTCGCCGTCGACGCGGAAACGCACCCTGTAATTGAATTCGTAAGGTTCAAAGTGCAAGTCGGACGCGCGCATGTTGATCGCGTCGACCAGCATCTTTTGCAGGAAGCGCACCACCGGCGCGTCCTCGACCTCGGTGGTGACGTCGGCGGCAGCCGCCGGCGCCGTGTCTTCTTCTGTGACGTCGAAATCGAAATCGGCACTGGCAATGGCCTCCAGGGCCTGAGACGCCGGAGCAGCCTGCGAGTCGATTTGCCTACTGAGCTTGTCGTACTCGACCAGCACCCATTCGGGGGCCAACTGCGTCGCAAACTTGATGYGCTCGCTGGCCTCCTGGTCGGTCGGATCGGCGCAGGCCAGGAACAGGCGGCTGCCGCGCTTGCTCAGCGGCAGCACTTTGTATTGGGTGATCAGCTTCGCATCGAGGATGGTGCGCGGCAGGCGCTGCGGGTCGACCGCATCCAGGTCCAGCAATGGCACCGCCAGCGCCACCGACAGGTTGTGCGCCAGGGTCGACGGGGTCATGTCACCCGCGTCCAACAAGGCGGTGACAAAGCTGACGCGCTTCTCACGCGCAGACGCGGTGAGTTCTTCAGCCCGTTGGACTTTCAGTTTTCCGCCATGGACCAGCACGCGTGCTACGCCAGACAACGCGGAAGAAGGGGCTTCGAGCAGGGTATCCACAAACACGCACCGTCAGGGCGCACAAAGACCATGATCGGCCATCATCGCCGAACCAACAGGGCCTGTAAATCGTGGGGATCGCGCGTCGGGCTCTCCCATGAACACCTGGTCACGCTTCGTGTCCCTGGCGAGACAACCGATGCGGCCCAAGGCAGGCCGCGGCGTGATGGGTGGGAAAAGAAGATCCTGGTCGGGGTGAGAGGATTCGAACCTCCGGCCTCTACGTCCCGAACGTAGCGCTCTACCAGGCTAAGCTACACCCCGATGTCTCTTCGTCGTGTTGTGTTTGCTGCGCTACGAGGAACGCTCAACCGACCGAGCAGAGAATTCTAGCAGAGCTTCACGAGCTCTCGAAGGGGGCAGCACGAAAAGTCGCTCAGAGGCTTGTTGCGCTTCGGTGCGCGCAGCGTCGCGCGTGGCCTGCAAGGCCCCAGTGCGGCGAACAACCGCGACGATCTCGGGCAAGCGCTCGACCTCGCCACGCTCGATGGCGTGGCGAATCAATGCCCGCTCTTCCGGGGTGYCACGTTCCATGGCCACCAGCAGTGGCAATGTCGGCTTGCCTTCGCGCAGATCGTCTCCCACGTTCTTGCCCAGGGCATGCGTGTCGCCCTCGTAGTCCAGCAGGTCGTCGACCAACTGGAACGCCGTGCCCAGGGCGCGGCCATAGTCGGCGCACGCCTCTTCGATCTCGGGCGGTGCGTTGGCGATGACGGCGCCCAGGCGGGCGCTGGCCTCGAACAGTTTGGCGGTCTTGTAGCGGATCACGCGCAGATAGTCGGCCACGGCCAGATCCGGGTCGTGCATGTTCATCAGCTGCAGGACTTCGCCCTCGGCGATGACGTTGGTCGCGTCGGCCAGCACGTCCAGCACCCGCATGCGGTTCAGCGACACCATCATCTGGAAGGCGCGCGAATAGAGGAAATCGCCGACCAGGACGCTGGCGGCATTGCCGAACAAGGCGTTGGCCGTGGCGCGGCCGCGCCGCAGCGACGATTCGTCGACCACGTCGTCGTGCAGCAGCGTGGCGGTGTGAATGAACTCGACGATTGCCGCCGCCTCATAAGGCTCCGGCCCCTCGTGCCCAAGGGCCTCGGCGAACAGCAGCACCAGCCGCGGCCGAATCCGCTTGCCGCCGGCGCCGATGATGTAGTGGGAGATCTGCTCGATCAGAGCGACATCAGACGCCAGCCGAGTGCGGATGACCTCGTCGACCTGGGCCATGCCTTCGGCGATGAAGTCCAACGGCGGGGCGGCCGGCAAAGAGGTGTCCGTGGCAGGCATGAGAAAAAATGCGCGGTCTGCAGTCGGCAAAAGTCGCAGATTATAGGAAGCCCTGGGCGGACGCCCGGGCCGGGGCCTTCTTGGCCTTGCCGCCGCCTCTCAGGGTTTGCTATAATTTTKGGCTTCGCGCGGGATGGTCCGTGCGGGCGTGTTCGCCTTTCGGGGCGGGCGCGAGGGCTTTTTGCAGTCTCCCTGCAAAAATTTCAAAGGGCACATATGTACGCGGTCATAAAAACCGGTGGCAAGCAATACAAAGTTGCAGCCGGCGAAAAGATCAAGGTAGAACAGATTGCTGCGGACGTTGGCCAGGAAATCGTGATTGATCAAGTGCTGGCCGTCGGCGACGGCGCGGCTCTGACGGTTGGGACCCCCCTGGTGAGCGGCGCGAGCGTCAAGGCCACTGTCGTGGCGCATGGTCGGCACGACAAGGTGCGCATCTTCAAGATGCGTCGCCGCAAGCACTACCAGAAGCACGGCGGTCACCGCCAGCACTACACCGAGCTGGAAATCAGCGCGGTCAACGGCTGACAAGCCGAAGCAGGAGTTCTGAACCATGGCACAGAAAAAAGGCGGCGGTTCCACCCGGAACGGCCGTGACTCCCAGCCCAAGATGCTCGGCGTGAAGGTGTTCGGCGGCCAGGTCATTCCGGCCGGCTCGATCATCGTTCGCCAGCGCGGCACCAAGTTCCACGCCGGCAGCAATGTGGCGATGGGCCGTGACCACACGCTGTTCGCGCTCGTCGACGGCACCGTGTCGTTCAAGGTCAAGGGCGAGTTGAATCGCCACACCGTCAACGTCACGCCGGTGTAAACCAGCGTCGCGTGCGACGACGAAGCCCCGGCTTGCCGGGGCTTTTTCACTTCTGGACGCGCCGCCGCCATGGCGCCCGTTCGCTACCATCTGCCCATCATGAAGTTCGTTGACGAAGCCACCATCGACATCGCCGCCGGCAACGGCGGGGCCGGCTGCGCGAGCTTCCGGCGCGAAAAATTCATCCCTTTCGGCGGCCCCGACGGTGGGGACGGGGGGCGAGGGGGCAGCGTCTGGGCGGTGGCCGACCGCAACCTGAACACGCTGATCGACTACCGCTACGCCCGTCGCCACGAGGCGAAGAACGGCGAAGCCGGCCGCGGGTCTGACTGTTTCGGCGCTGCCGCCGACGACATCACGCTGCGCATGCCGGTCGGCACGATCATCACCGACATCGAGACGGAACGCGTGATGGCCGAGCTGATTGAGCCCGATGTGCCGGTGCTGCTGGCCAAGGGCGGCGACGGCGGCTTCGGCAACCTGCACTACAAGACCAGCACCAACCGCGCCCCGCGCCAGAAGACGCCTGGCTGGCCTGGTGAGGCCTTCAAGGTCAGACTGGAGCTGCGCGTGCTGGCGGACGTGGGCCTGCTTGGCATGCCCAACGCCGGCAAGTCGACCCTGATTGCCTCGGTGTCGAACGCGCGACCAAAGATTGCCGACTACCCGTTCACCACCTTGCACCCGAACCTCGGCGTGGTGCGTGTCGGACCCGAGAAGAGCTTCGTCGTGGCCGACATTCCGGGCCTGATCGAAGGCGCCTCAGAGGGCGCGGGCCTGGGCCACTTGTTCCTGCGGCACTTGCAGCGCACGCGCCTGCTGCTGCATGTCGTCGACATGGCGCCGTTTGATGAATCTGTCGACCCAGTCGCGCAGGCCAAGGCGATCGTCGAAGAGCTGCGCAAGTACGACGAGGCATCAGCCACGGCGCCCGAGCTGTCCGATGCAGAGCGAGCCGATCTGGGTGGCAATCGACGTTTGCCTCGACCAGGAGCCTCGCTGCTCGACAAACCGCGCTGGCTGGTGCTGAACAAGCTCGACATGGTGCCGGAAGAGGAGCGCGCGAAACGCGTCAAGGACTTCGTCAAGCGCTACAAGTGGAAGGGCCCGGTCTTCGAGATCTCGGCCTTGGCTCGTGAAGGTCTGCAGCCTTTGATCCACGCCATCTGGGAGCATGTGGCTGCCGAGCAGAGCAAGCCGCCGCCCGAGCCGGACCCGCGCTTCGACAGCAGCAGCGGAGAGGAATCGGCATGACGGCGGGCGCCCTGAAGTCGGCGCGCCGCATCGTCGTCAAGGTCGGTTCCAGCCTCGTCACCAACGAGGGGCGGGGTATCGACGCCGATGCGATCGACAACTGGTGCCGCCAGTTGGCTGCATTGGCCGCACAGGGCCGCGAAGTGGTGATGGTCTCGTCGGGCGCGATCGCCGAGGGCATGAAGCGTCTGGGCTGGGCGACGCGGCCGAAAGAGCTGCCCGAGCTGCAGGCCGCTGCCGCGGTCGGCCAAATGGGCCTGGCCCAGATGTACGAGCGCAAGCTCTCGGCCCATGGCATGGGCAGCGCGCAGGTGCTGCTGACGCATGCCGACCTGGCCGATCGCGAGCGTTACCTCAACGCCCGCTCAACGCTGTTGACGCTGCTCGGGTTGAAGGTTATCCCGGTCATCAACGAGAACGACACTGTCGTCAACGACGAAATCAAGTTCGGCGACAACGACACGCTCGGTGCGCTGGTGGCCAACCTGGTCGAAGCCGATGCGCTGATCATCCTGACCGACCAGCGTGGGCTGTATTCGGCCGATCCGCGCAAGGACACTGCAGCGCGATTCATTGACGAAGCTGCGGCTGGCGATCCGGCGTTGGAGGCGATGGCCGGCGGCGCTGGCTCCAGCATCGGCCGCGGCGGCATGATCACCAAGGTGTTGGCGGCCAAGCGCGCGGCGGGCAGTGGCGCCAGCACGGTGATCGCTTGGGGCCGCGAGCCCGATGTGCTGCTGCGCCTTGCGGCCGGCGAAGCTATCGGCACCGCCTTGCTGGCCGGCACGCCCAAGCTGGCGGCGCGCAAACAGTGGATGGCTGACCACCTGCAACTGCGCGGCGCGGTGCGGGTCGATGACGGCGCAGTGATCAAACTGCGCGACGAGGGCAAGAGCCTGCTGCCGATCGGTGTGCTTGAGGTCGAAGGCGACTTCCACCGCGGCGATGTGATCGCCGTCCGCTCGGCGGCCGGTGCCGAAGTGGCGCGCGGCTTGGCCAACTACGCCAGTGGCGAAGCGAGGCTAATTGCTCGCAAGCCGTCGTCACAGATCGAAGGCCTGCTCGGCTACGCCAGCGAACCCGAACTGATCCACCGAGACAACTTGGTGCTCGCCTAAGCGAGCACCAAGTTGCGGTGAAGACTCACGTTGGCCTCGCCAACGTGAAGCACCGAAGGTGCGGGTCGAAGCCACAACTGCAAGGCCAGACCACCCATCCATCGTTGCAACGGCGCCGCCTCGGTCGTGGTGCGCCACGGGGTCGCCAGCCGGGCCGGTCGCGCCGATCTGTCAATGCGGCCCGTTGGTCCCGTTGTGTCCTTCGCCGGGCGGCTCGACCGGGTTTTCGCCAGGCAAGGCCTCGTCGACCATCTCACTGCGTCGCCGGTCGTCCCGCGCGTGCGGGCGCATACCGCTGCGCAGGTAGCGGTTGTGGTGGTTCACCTTGGGCAGAAAGCGCGCCAATTCGGTCAGCGCCATCTGGTAAACGCCGCGCTTGAATTCGATCACGACGTCCAGCGGCACCCAGTATTCATTCCAACGCCAAGCGTCGAATTCCGGGTGATCGGTGGCGCGCAGATTCATGTCGGTGTCGCGCCCCATCAGCCGCAAGAGAAACCAGATCTGCTTTTGCCCTTTGTAGTGCCCCCGCGCATCCTTGCGGATGAAGTGATCCGGGACTTCGTAGCGAAGCCAGTCACGGGTGCGTGCCAGAATCTGCACATGCTCGGGCAACAGGCCCACTTCTTCGTGCAGCTCGCGAAACATCGCCTGCTCAGGCGATTCGCCGTACTTGATGCCCCCTTGCGGGAACTGCCAGGAATGGGTGCGCAAACGCTTGCCCCAAAACACCTGGTTGCGGGCGTTGAGCAGGATGATGCCGACGTTAGGCCTGTAGCCCTCCCGGTCGAGCATAATCAAACCCCAAATTTTGAACTGAAATCAATATAGCACCGGCGGCTCACAGGGCACAGGCCCTCGCTTTCCCGAAGCGCGCGCCGCGGTCGATTTCGCCCCTGACAAGCCGCCCATGAAAGCCAGCCAGTTTTTCATCTCCACGCTCAAGGAAGCGCCCGCCGATGCCGAGGTGGTGAGCCACCAGTTGATGATGCGCGCCGGGATGATCAAGCGCTTGGGCGCTGGCATCTACAACTACATGCCGATGGGCCTGCGGGTCATCCGCAAGGTCGAGGCCATCATCCGCGAGGAGATGAACCGCGCCGGCGCCGTTGAGTTGCTGATGCCTGTCGTGCAGCCAGCTGAGCTGTGGCAGGAGACGGGTCGCTTCCAGGCTTACGGCCCTGAGCTGATGCGCGTGAAGGACCGGCACGACCGCGACTTCATCATCCAGCCCACGAGCGAAGAGGTCATCACCGACATCGCCCGCCAGGAACTGCGCAGTTACAAGCAGCTGCCGAAGAATTTCTATCACATCCAGACCAAGTTCCGCGACGAGCGCCGGCCGCGCTTTGGCGTGATGCGGGGTCGCGAATTCACGATGAAGGACGCCTACTCGTTCGACCGTGACAAGGCCTCGGCGCTGAAGAGCTACGAGACGATGTACAAGGCCTACTGCTCGATCTTCGATCGCTTCGGCCTGCAGTACCGCGCGGTGGCGGCCGACACCGGTGCGATCGGCGGCGACGCGTCGCATGAGTTCCAGGTGATCGCTGACACCGGCGAAGACGCACTGGTCTATTGCCCGACCAGCGACTACGCCGCCAATATCGAGCTGGCCGAGGCACTCGCCTTGTCGGCAGAGCGCGGTGCTGCCACGCAAGCACTGACCAAGACCCCGACGCCTGGCAAGAGCACCTGCGCCGACGTGGCCCAGTTGCTGGGTCTGCCGCTGGCGCAGACGGTGAAGTCGCTGGTGCTGGCCACCGACGAGTTGAACGACAAGGGCGACATCGTCAAGACGACTGTGTGGCTGCTGCTGGTGCGCGGTGACCACGACCTCAACGAAATTAAGGCTGGCAAGGTGCCGGGCCTGAAGGGTGGCTACCGTTTCGCGACAGTCGCCGAGATCGAGGACCACTTCGGTTGCAAGCCGGGCTACCTCGGCCCGATCGGGCTGAAGAAACCGGTCAAGGTCATCGCCGACCGTACGGTCGCGAACATGGCCGACTTCGTCTGCGGCGCCAACGAGGTCGACTTCCACGTCACTGGCGTCAACTGGGGCCGCGACCTGCCTGAGCCGGACCTCGTGGCCGACATCCGCAACGTCGTCGCCGGTGATCCGTCGCCCGATGGCAAGGGCGCGTTGGCGATCCAGCGTGGCATCGAGGTCGGCCACGTGTTCTATCTTGGCACCAAGTACTCGGGCGCGATGAGCGCCAACTACTTGGACGAGACCGGCAAGCCGCAACCGATGGAAATGGGCTGCTACGGCATCGGCGTCACCCGAATCCTCGGCGCCGCGATCGAGCAGAACCATGACGAGCGCGGCATCATCTGGCCGGCCTCGATCGCTCCTTTTGCGACCGTGATCTGCCCGATCGGCTACGACCGTTCGGCCGACGTCAGAGCCGCGGCCGACAAGCTGCACGACGAGCTGAGCGCTGCCGGCATCGATGTGCTGCTGGACGACCGCGGTGAGCGCCCCGGCGCAATGTTCGCCGACTGGGAGCTGGTGGGTGTGCCGCTGCGCGTGGTCATCTCCGACCGCGGCCTGAAAGAAGGCCTGCTCGAAGTGCAAGGCCGGCGTGACGCCGAGGCCAGCAAAGTGGCGGTGGCCGACGTGGGCGCTACCGTGAAGGCGCGCCTGGCAGCTTGATGGGCTCCGACCCAGGTCACTTGGGGCGTCGCGCCTGCCTGCGGGCGGCTGCAGCCACTGCGCTGTTCGGCCCCACCGCCTGGCAGGGCGCGATCGCCGGCACCCAGGCTGAAGAGCCGTTGGCCGACGCGGTGCGCACCGCGTTGTCGGCGTCGATCGCCAACAGCGCGCCGCCCAGGCCCAGCTTTGCCCGCATCGAAGATCGGCTGGTCTATCTGCGCTGGCTGGGCGCAATGAGCGACAAGCTCAAGCCGCGCAAGGCCGAGCAGCAGACACGCATCGAGTTTCTCGAGACGCTGTGGTACGAGAGCAAGCGAGCCAGCCTGCAGCCCGAGCTGGTGCTGGGGCTGGTTCAGGTCGAGAGTGGCTTTCGCAAGTACGCGATCAGCGTCGCTGGCGCGCGTGGCTACATGCAGGTGATGCCGTTCTGGGCCAAGCTGATCGGCGACGGCGACCCCGCGCGCTTGTTCCACATGCAGACCAACCTGCGCTTCGGCTGCGTGATCCTGCGGCACTATCTGGAGCGTGAGCAGGGCGACCTGTTCATGGCGCTGGGCCGCTACAACGGCAGCCGCGGCCGGCCCGAATACCCCAACGCGGTGCTGGGTGCGCGCAAACAGTGGATGGTGGTCGAGCCGGCTGCGCCAGCGTCGGCTGCCTCAAAGGCCTGACCAGCGCTGCGGCGTGGCGTTGCCCACACCCATCAGCTCGATCACCCGCTCGACCGTGTCGGCGACCAGCTCGTCGATCGTCTGCGGCCGGTGATAGAACGCCGGCAGCGGCGGGAAGACGACCGCGCCCATTTCGGTCACTGCCGTCATGTTGCGCAAGTGCGCCAGGTTGAACGGCGTTTCGCGCACCATCAGCACCAGGCGGCGGCGCTCCTTCAGCGTGACATCCGCCGCGCGCGTCAGAAGGTTGTCGCCAAAGCCATGCGCGATCGCGGCCAGCGACTTCATCGAACAAGGCGCGACTACCATCGCATCGACGCGGTGGCTGCCGCTGGCGATGCAGGCGCCAATGTCGCCGGCGGCGTGCGCCTCGCTGGCCAGCGCTTCCAGCCCGGCCCGGTCCAACCCCAGCTCGTGGTGAACGTTCAGCACGCCGGCGGGCGTCGCCACCAAGTGTGTGTACGCACCGAGCGCCTTCAGGCGCTCCAGCAGCTTCACGCCATACAACGCCCCGGACGCCCCCGTGATGCCAACAACGATGCGCGGGGCGGCGTCCAACGGCATGTCAGGCAGCCAGAACCTGCTGCAACTCGCCCGCCTGGTACATCTCCATCATGATGTCCGAGCCGCCGATGAACTCGCCGTTCACGTACAGCTGGGGGATGGTCGGCCAGTTGGCGTAGTCCTTGATGCCTTGGCGGATGTCTTCGTCTTCCAGCACGTTGACGGTCGTGATGTCGTTGACGCCGCAGGCCTTCAGCACCTGCACTGCGCGGCCCGAGAACCCGCACATCGGAAATTGCGCCGTGCCCTTCATGAACAGGACGACCTTGTGGCCTTTGACGATTTGGTCGATGCGTTGCTGAACGTCGCTCATGAGCACTCTCTGTGTGGGTGGATGCGGGCTCGCCGGCCCGATACGGCTTTATAAAACAAAGCCGCCGCGCGGGTGCGCGGCGGCCGCATGCCCCGATTGTCGGGGCTGGAAGGCGTCGGGGCTAGAAAGCGTAGGACATGTTGACCTGCAGCATGGGCGAAATCTGCATCGCCCGCAGCACGTCGTCAAAACCTTCCGCGCCGGAGAAGGCGCGGCCAAAACGCACCGCCTGGCCCGGCTTCTGAGCGGCCAGGCCCAGATCGGCCGACAGCCCGACCCCAGCGCGCGCCCACCAGGCGCTGTAGCCCAGCCCCAGGTAGGGCATGGCCGGGTTTGACTCTGGCTCGGTCAGGCTGGTGGGGCTGCCGCCGTTGTTGCGCCACTGCATTTCGCCATGGGCCGCTCCTGCGGGTGCCGCCAAGGCCAAGGCGCCTGGGCCCAACAGCAGCGCGCCGGTGGCGCGCAAGCCACCGCCGTCACCCAACCGGCCCCAACCCAGGTAGCGGTCGCCAGCCAGCATCGCGGTGCCGATTGGCGCCGAAGTCGCCCAATTGCCCAGCACCGGCAGGCTGGGCGCCGACATGGCCAAGCGGGCCTGCCAGGGCGACCAGTTTTCGCTGCTGTCGGGGCTGATTTTCAAGCCATCGCCCACCACTGGCGAAGCGGCCAGCGCGGGGCCAGCCAAGGCAAGACTCAGTGAAATCGCAACGAGGTGGCGCATGGTGAACCCCCTGCTTTACAGCCCGGCAAACACTGCCGTTAGAAACCATGCTACTCCGGCCATTCCTTTCGTGGGCGTGAAATGCTGGCGTCTCACCCCTCTGTTTCGGGGCATTACAAAACCGTGCGAACAGAGGATGATGGGCAGTTGAACCGCTTCCCGTTCAGCCGGGCCGGCGGCCCCCGGTGCAGCGTGGCCGGTCGGCCAGGTCTTGTCGGGTCGTGACTGCCTGGAAGCCGGCCTGTTGTAGCAAAGCAGCCACAGCTTCGGCCTGGTCCCAGCCGTGCTCCAGCAGCAGCCAGGCGCCCGGCAGCATGTGTGCCGGTGCGCCGGCGACGATGGCGCGGATCGCGTCCAGCCCGTCGCCGCCGGGCGTCAGCGCCAGTGTGGGTTCGTGGCGCAGCGCGGGCAGGTGCGGGTCTTCGCCGGCGATGTAGGGCGGGTTGCTTAGCACCAGGTCAAAGCGCTGACCGCCAGGAAGCGCCTGCCACCACGAGCCGGCATGGAAATTGACCGCCAGGCTGAGCCGCGTCGCGTTGGCCTTGGCCACCGCCAGCGCGGCGTCGCTCAGGTCCACCGCGCTGACCTGCGCGGCCGGATGGCGGTGCTTGACCGCCAGCGCGATTGCGCCGCTCCCCGTGCCCAGGTCGACCACCGCGGGCGCCGGCCGGTTGGCCGGCTCGTCGGTCAGCAGCGCCAGGGCCCAGTCGACCAGCGTTTCGGTGTCCGGCCGCGGCACCAGCACCGCCGGGCTGACCTGCAGCGTCAAGCCGTGGAACTCGCGCTCGCCGATCAGGTAGGCCAGCGGCTCACCGGCGGCCCGGCGCTTGCACAGCGCTGCGTAAGCGGCTGCCGTGTCTGGC
>NZ_JBFUGE010000080.1:0-17681 GCF_056403075.1 Ideonella sp. P3_A4
GAGCAGGACGAAGATGACGGCCAGCGTGGCCGGCACGACGAGCTTCAGGCGTTCGGTCGCGCGTTCGAGGTACTCGAACTGCCCCGACCACGAGACGGCGTAGCCTGCTGGCACAGCCACCTGCTGCTGCACCGCCGCCTGCATGTCGCGCACGACCGAGCGCAGGTCGCGCCCGCGCACGTCCACATACACCCAGCCCGACAGCCGCGCGTTCTCGCTGCGCAGCATCGGTGGCCCCTCTTCCAGCACCACCCGCGCCACGTCTTTCAGCAGCACGGTGGCGCCGGTGGACGTGACGAACGGCAGCTCGCGCAAGCGCTCCAGCGAGTCGCGGATCTCGCGCGGGTAGCGAACGTTGATCGGGAACCGCTCGCGCCCCTGAATCACCTCGCCGACGTTGTCACCGCCAATTGCCGTCGAGACCACGGCCTGCACGTCCGCCACGGCAAGGCCGTAGCGCGCCGCGGCCAGCCGGTCCACGTCGACATCGATGTAATGCCCACCAGTGAGTCTTTCAGCCAGCGCAGACGAGACGCCCGGCACACTCTTCACCGCGACCTCGATCCGGCTTGCCAGCCGGTCGATGGTCGCCAGGTCAGCCCCAGCGATCTTGATGCCCACCGGGCTCTTGACCCCGGTGGCCAGCATGTCGATGCGGTTGCGGATCGGCGGCACCCAGATGTTCGACATGCCCGGCACCTTCACCGCGCGGTCCAGCTCTTCGATCAGCTTGTCCGGTGTCATCCCGGCGCGCCACTGGTCCCGCGGCTTGAACTGGATCGTGGTCTCGAACATCTCCAGCGGCGCCGGGTCGGTCGCGGTGTCGGCGCGGCCAGCCTTGCCGAAAACACGTTCGACCTCCGGCACGGTCTTGATCAGGCGATCGGTCTGCTGCAGCAGC
Source organism: Ideonella sp. P3_A4 (assembly GCF_056403075.1). Lineage (NCBI taxonomy): Bacteria > Pseudomonadati > Pseudomonadota > Betaproteobacteria > Burkholderiales > Sphaerotilaceae > Ideonella > Ideonella sp. P3_A4. Next base: position 902 of record NZ_JBFUGE010000080.1, read on the forward strand.
TCGGCGGCCTTCGAGGCGGACAGCCCCGGCAGCGCCGAAGGCATGTAGAGCAGATCGCCTTCGTCAAGCGGCGGTAGGAACTCGCCGCCGAGTCGGGAGAGCGGAATGGCCGTCAGTGCCAGCACGATGGCCGCCACAGCCAGCGTGACCCACGGGAACCGCAACACAGCCTCCAGCAGCGGCCGGTAGGCAGCCATCAGCCACCGGTTGAGTGGGTTGCTCGCCTCGCTCGGAATGTGCCCGCGGATCAGGTAGCCCATCAGCACCGGTACCAGCGTGATCGACAAGCCAGCCGCTGCGGCCATTGCATAGGTCTTTGTGAATGCCAGCGGCGAGAACAATCGCCCCTCCTGCGCCTCCAGCGTGAAGACGGGCACGAACGACAGCGTGATCACGAGCAGCGAGAAGAACAGTGCCGGCCCCACCTCGCCGGCCGAGTCGGCGACGAGTTGCCAACGTTGCGCGAGCGTGGGTGGCTGGCCCTGCGCTGCCTCGAAGGCTTCGAGGTGCCGGTGCGTGTTCTCGATCAACACGATCGCCGCGTCGACCATCGCCCCCAGCGCGATCGCGATGCCACCCCGGCTGAGGATGTTCGCGCTGACGCCCTGCTGGTGCATCACGACGAAAGCGGCCAGCACGCCCACCGGCAGCGTCACCACCGCAACGAAGGCCGAGCGCAGGTGGAACAGGAAGATCGCGCAGACCAGCGCGACGACGATGAACTCCTCGATCAGCTTGTCACGCAGATTCAAGACCGCCCTGTCGATCAGCAGCGAGCGGTCGTAGGTCGGCACCACCTCGACACCCTTCGGCAGGCTCGCCTTCAGCGACTGCAGCTTTGCCTTCACGGCCTCGATCGTCGTCCTGGCGTTCTTGCCGGAGCGCATCACCACCACGCCACCGGCGACCTCCCCTTGTCCATCGAGCTCGGCGATGCCACGCCGCATCTCCGGGCCGATCTGCACGAAGGCCACGTCGCGCAGCAGCACCGGCGTCGAGCCGCTCACCGACAACGGGATGCTGCGAAAGTCGTCGAGCGAGCTCAGGAAGCCGCGCGAGCGCACCATGTACTCAGTCTCTGCCATCTCGACGACCGAGCCGCCCGAGGCCTGGTTGGCCTTGCGGATCGCCTCGACCACCGCCGTTTGAGAGATACCAAGCGCCCGCATCCTGTCCGGGTCGAGCACCACCTGGTACTGCTTGACCATGCCGCCGATGCTCGCGACCTCGGCCACGTCGGGCACGGTCTTCAGCTCGTACTTCAGGAACCAGTCGTTCAGCGCGCGCAGCTGGCCGATGTCGTGGTGGCCGCTGCGATCCACCAACGCATACTCGTAGACCCAACCGACGCCAGTCGCGTCCGGCCCGAGCGCGGCGTTCGCCCCGGCAGGCAGTCGACTCTGCACTTGGCTCAGGTACTCGACGACGCGGGAGCGTGCCCAGTACGGGTCGGTCTTGTCATCGAACAGCACGTAGACGAACGAGTCGCCGAAGAACGAGTAGCCACGCACGGTCTTGGCGCCCGGCACGCTGAGCATCGTTGTCGTCAGCGGGTAGGTGACGAGGTCTTCAACGACCTGCGGCGCCTTGCCCGGGAACGGCGTGCGGATGATGACCTGCGTGTCGGACAGGTCCGGCAGTGCGTCCAGCGGCGTCTTGGCGATCGACCACAGGCCCGCGGCCACGAGGAATGCTGCCGCGATAAGCACGAGGAATCGGTTCGCCACCGACCAGCGAATGACGGCGGCAATCACTTGGTGCCCTCCGCCGTGGTCATGCGATCCAGCACCGAACGCAGCCGCGCCTCCGAGTCGACCAGGAACTGGCCGCTGGCCACGACCTCGTCGCCTTCCTTCACGCCCTCGATGACCTCCAGCGTGTCGCCGAGATCGGCACCGAGCTTCAACGTCCGCGGCTCGAACGCGCCCGCGCCTGTTCGCACGATGGCGACCACCCGCGTGCCGGTGCGGATGACCGCTTCGGACGGCACGACCAAGCGAGAAACGGTGGGGCCTGCAAACTGCAGCCGAAGCAGCATGCCAGGGACCAGTTGGCCGCCCCGGTTGTCGACCTCGAAGCGGGCCTGCAGCGTGCGCGTGGCTGCATTGACCTGCGGCAGGATCTCCTTCAACTCGCCGGTGAAGGTCTGCGACGGGTCGGCCTGCAGCGCTGCCTTCACCTGCTGGCCGCGCACCAACCGCGTCGCTTGAGTCTCCGGCACCTCGGCCACAGCCCAGACCTTGTCGAGGCCGGCGATACGGAACAGCGTCATGCCAGGCGACACGGCAACGCCTTCGCGCACGCCCAGTTCGGCAACCACGCCGTTGGTCGGCGCCACCAGCGTGAAGCGGGCCTGCGGCGCTGTGCCTTCCTCCGCCTGGCGGACCAGCTCGGGCGGGATCGACATCGCGCGGGTGCGTTCACGCGCAGCGTCGACCAGGTCGGCCGGTGCACCGGAACGCTTCAGCGCCATCAGTTCGCTCAAGGGGCCCAACCAATCGGGTGCATAGATGGTCGCCAGGGCCTGGCCTTGGCGCACCCGCTCCATCGGTGCCCGCACCGACAGGCGCTCGACCCAGCCCGACACCCGCGACTGCACGGCGACGCTCAAGCGCTCGTCGAACTGCACGGCACCAACAGCATCGAACGACGAGCCCACGTCAGCGCGCTTCACCACGGCCGTACGAATGCCGAGGTTCTGCTGCACCTGCGGGCTGATCTTGACGCCCGTGCCACCGCCGGCGTCTTCGCCGTCGTCGGCATAGACTGGCTGCAGTTGCATGTCCATGAACGGCGACTTGCCGGGTTTGTCGAACTTCTGGCCCGGCACCATCGGGTCGTGCCAGTAGAGGACTTTGCGCGGCGCCGAAACCGCGACGTGGGGCGCCGCCACCATCTGGCCCGACGAAGGCTCCGCAGCCCGGTGGCCGAGGTAGAACGACACAGCGGCGACGCCAATCGCAGCAGCCACGGCGACAGCAGTCATCAACGCGCGGTTCATGGCTCGACTCCCCCGCCAATCGGCTTGAAGCTCAGTTGGGCCAAGGTCTTGGCCAGATCGCGCTCAAGCGAGAGCAGCTTGCGTTGCACCTGCACCTCGGCGTGGCGGGCTTCGAACAGCGTCACCAAGCTCGACTGGTTCGAGCGATAGGCGGCCAGCGCCGTGGCACTGCGCTGCTGCGCCGGCACCAGCACCGCGGTGCGGTAGCGGGCTATGCGCGCCTGCAGTCGCTCGGCATCGCTGGCAAGCGCGGCGTACTCGCCGGCGGCTGCGCGCTGGGCTTCGTCCAACTCGGCCTCTGCCTTGTCAACCAGCGCCTGCTTGGCGGCTGTCTCTCGGTCCTGCCGCGCGGCGGGCGCCACCGTCAGCGGGATGCTGACGCCGAACGACACCATGTCGGGGAAGCCGGTGCGTTGCCCGTACGAAACCTCCCAGGTCCAGTTCGGCCTGCGGTTCAGCCGCGCTGCGGCCAGCTCTTGCCGCGCAACGTCGAGCTCTCGGTGCTTGACGATGACCGCGGGATGGAAGGACACGAACTGCGCGGGCGTTGGTGTGGCCAGCTTCGGTGGCGCACTCAGCTCCGCCACCGCCACGCCCACCCAGCGCAACAACGCAGCCTCGGCCGCGGCCTGTTGCTGGCGAATCTCTTCCGATTCGTCCTCGGCCATGCCCAACGAACTCGTCAGCGCCAGCACCTCGGCGCTGTTGCCGGAAGGCGTGGCCAGGCGCCCCTTCCCCGCTTCGAGCTCTTCGTGCGCGTGGTGCTCGGTCAACCGCATGAGATTCAGCGCTTCGCCCGCGCAGTACGCATCCAGGTACGCCAGCGCTGTCTGCAGCCGCGCGTCCGCCGCGGCCACCTGCACCATCGCCGACTCGCGGCTCACCACGCCTCTCGCCGCCGCCTCGCGGGCCGAGCGCTTGTCCGACGAGACCCACTCCTGCGCGATGCCGATGCGCTTCATCGTCATGCCATCGGCCGTCGTGCTGAATCTGTCGGTGCCCGCGACGGGCAGGTTGTCCACGCCGACAGTCAGCAATGGATCCGGCTGCTGGCCTGCCGCACGGGCCATCTCGGCCGCACTCTGCGCACCTGCTTGCGCCGCGTGTGTCGCCTGCGAACGCTGAACGGCCAGGGCTATCGCCTGGTCGAGAGACAAAGGTGCCGCGGCGGCCCAAGCGGCCGGCAGCAAGGCGCCCGCCATCGCGGCGGCACGCAAGATGCGTAGGGACATCGAAACTCCGAGGACGAGCGGGAACAAGGCTGGTGGGCGGACGCGCCGCACCAGCACCGGTCAATCGACGGAGCGGGTCAGACCCGGAGTCTGAGCGTGGAAAGGAAGAGCGGATCCGGGGGCGGTTGCCCCTCGGAGGTGGCGGTTGGCGGCACCGCACTGCGCGGGGCGTCTGCCGCGAGCACGAGGGGGTGCTCGATCACCTGCACGATGGCCGGCAAGCCGGCCGCGGGCAGCTTCACGGCTTCGAAGGCCTTGCCCGGCTGCGCTGAATGCTCATGGCACAGCACCGGCTGAACCGGGTCCATGTCCTGGCAGGGYACACCGTCCTGCGCCATCGCAGCCATGGCCTCGACGTCCACCTGCTGCGGGCACACATAGCGCGCCAACGCCAGCTGCGAGAACAGCAGCGACAACACCACGAAGAACGCGGTGGTCAGGCGGTGGGAGCGAAGGCGCAGCATGAGGGCTTTCAGTCTAACGCCGCGCAAAGCCGCCGGCGCTTGCGATTGATCAGCTACTTGGCGGCTTCCATGGCCGTCACCGTGATGGCGCCATTGACCCGGTCGGCTGCGAACCGGACCTTGTCGCCAGGCTTGAGGCTGTCGAGCATCTTCGCGTCGGCGACCTTGAAGACCATCGTCATGCCGGGCATCTCGAGGTTGGCGATCGGGCCGTGCTTGAGCGTGACCTTGCCTTGGTCCTTGTCGATCTTTCGGACCTCGCCTTCAGCCATGGCGCCGGCTGGCGCCGATGCTTCGGCTGCGGGGTGGTGCGCGGCGTGGTCAGCGGTGTTTGATTGCGCACAGGCCGGGGCCACCAGCACGAGGAATGCGACGGACGCGGCGGAGAGGTTGGCAGTGAGGTTCATCGGGAAAGCGCTTGACGAAGGAAGGCAGTAGTTCATTTGACGACCAGCTTGCCGACCATGCCGGCTTCGAAGTGACCGGGGATCAGGCAAGCAAACTGGTACTCGCCGGCCTGGGTGAATTGCCACACGATCTCGCCTTTCGCACCGGGCTTCACGTGGGCCATGTTCGCGTCGGCGTGTTCCATCTCCGGAAATTTCTTCATCAGCTCGGCGTGTTCCTTCAGCTCCTGCGGCGTTCCCAGCACCATCTCGTGCAACTGCCGGCCGCTGTTGCTGATGACGAACTTCACCGTCTCGCCGCGGCGGATCACCACGTCCGACGGCGTGAAGCGAAAGGCGTCGCTCATGTCGACCCGGATCGTGCGGCTGACATTCTTCGGATCGCCTTCGCGCCCGAACGCGCGGTTCTCGACCTTCGTGGCGTCATAGCTATGTGGTTTCGCGGGGTGGCTTTCGTCGCCGTGCGCGATCGCACCGCCAATGAGTGCGGACAGTGCAATGACCACCCCGGCCCGTTTGTTGATCTTCATGGTGTGCTCCTTCAATGGCCGGCATGGCCGGTGGGCTTGCGAACCTGCAGCGTGTTGGCATCGGCCTTCGCGCTGGGCGCCCGGACAGCCTCGGGCGCCTCTGCCGTGTACTCACTGGCCAGCGTGCCGGCAGGGTGCTTGTACGGGCCCGGGTCTTTGTAGTCGCCGCGGGCCACGTCGTCGCGAACCTTCACGACGCTGAACATGCCGCCCATGCCGATCGGGCCGAACGGCCCCTGCCCGGTCATCATCGGCAAGGTGTTGTCGGGGATCGGCATCTCCATCTCGGCCATGTCGTGCATACCCTTGTCGCCCATCACCATGTAGTCGGGCACGAGCTGGGTGATCTTCTTCGCGACGTCGCGGTGGTCGACGCCGATCATCGTCGGCACGTTGTGGCCCATCGCGTTCATCGTGTGGTGCGACTTGTGGCAGTGGATCGCCCAGTCGCCGGCCAGCGCGTTGAACTCGATCGCGCGCATCTGGCCGACGGCGATGTCGGTCGTCACCTCGGGCCAGCGCGCGCTCTTGGGCACCCAGCCACCATCGGTGCCGGTGACCTCGARATGCGGCCCGTGCATGTGGATCGGGTGGTTCGTCATCGTCAGGTTGCCGACGCGGATGCGCACGCGGTCACCCGTTCGCGCGACAAACGGGTCGATGCCCGGGAACGCGCGGCTGTTCCAGGTCCACAGGTTGAAGTCCAGCATCGTGTTGACGCGTGGCGTGGCGCTGCCGGGCTCGACGTCGTAGGCATTCAGGATGAAGCCGAAGTCGCGGTCAACCTTCATCTGCCGCGCGTCCTTCGGGTGGACGATGAACAGGCCCATCATCCCCATCGCCATCTGCACCATCTCGTCGGCATGCGGGTGGTACATGAAGGTGCCCGGGCGCTGCAGCACGAACTCGTACATGAAGGTCTTGCCGACCGCGATGGGTGGCTGCGACAAGCCGGTCACGCTGTCCATGCCCGAGGGCAGCAGGACTCCGTGCCAATGCACGCTGGTGACCTCGGGCAGCTTGTTGGTCACGAAGATGCGCACGCGGTCACCCTCGACCGCCTCGATCGTCGGGCCCGGGCTGGTGCCGTTGTAGCCCCAGAGGTTGGCCTTCATGCCCGGGGCGATCTCGCGCACCACCGACTCGGCGACCAGGTGGAACTCCTTGACGCCGTCTTTCATGCGCCACGGCAGCGACCAGCCGTTGAGGGTCACCATCGGCAGGTAGGGCCGGCCGTTGGGCGGTGGCGGCGGCAACTGCGTCGCTGGCGAAGACTGGAGCACGGCTTCGGGCAGGACCGCGGCACCGGCCCGGCTGACAGCAGCGGCGCCCAGCAAGGTGGCGCCCGCCGCCTGGAAAAAGTTTCTGCGATTGGTCATGGTGGTTCGTGCCTTCAGTGGCCGGCCGGTGAAGCGGCCGCGGGCTTGGAGGGCGTCATCGCGGGCGACGCACCAGGCGAGCGGCCGGTCAAAGCGGTCTGCAGGCGGGTCTCGGCCACCCAGTAGTCTCGCAATGCCTCCACGGCGCCACTCACGCCGGCGATCTGTTCACGCGCATCGGCCAGCAGCTCGAAGACGCTGGCCAGCATGCCGTTGTAGCGAAGCAGGTTCTCGTCGGAGATGCGCTTGCGCAGCGGCACCACCTCGTCGCGGTAGTGCCTGGCCAGGTCATAGGCGGTGCGGTAGGCCGAATAAGCCTCGCGCGCCTCTGACCGCGCGTTGGTCGCCACCGCCGCGATGCGATGGACGGCCTGCATGTAGGTCGCCTCGGCGCGCGCCACGCGGGTCGAGGCGAAGTCGAACAGCGGCAATTCGAGTTCGATCTCGTAGCCGCGCTTGTGCGGCTCGCCGGTACTGCTCTGGTTCTGGTAGCCGGCGTGCAGCACGTTGACGAAGCGTGTCGCCTTCGACAACCCAAGGGACTTCGCGGTGGCCTCGGCTGCGCGCGTGGCCATCAGCACGTCCAGGCGCTTGTCCATCGCCGTCTGCTCGGCGTCTTTCGGCTCGGCCGGCGCATCGGGCAGATCCGGCAATCGGTCCGGCAGCTTGAAGCCGAGCTGGTCGCCGCTGAGCCCCAGCACGCGGATGAGCTGCTCGCGCGCGGCCACGGCCTGGTGCTTGGCGCGGGCCAGTTGCAGCGTTGCATCGGAGTAGAACGCCTGCTCGCGCATCTGGTTCAGCGGGCTGAAGTTGCCGGCCGCTCGCATGCGTTGGGCCAACTCGTTCGACGCATCGGCGGCTTCCTTGACCTGGCCGTGGTAGCCGACCAATTGCTCGGCAGCCACCGCTTCGAAGAAGGCCGTGCGGGCCTCGGCAGCGACACCGACCGTCTCGTAAGCCGCTTGCAGCTGAACCTGCTCGAAACGCTGCTGTTCGGCCTCGTGGGCCAGCGGCATCGTCAGCAACCCCAGCACGTCGAAGACGACTGCACGGTCGATTTCGACCAGGCCACCGCCACTCAATCGGCCAAAGCTGAACGAGGGGTTGGCGAGCCGGCCGGTGCGCACGAGGTCCGCCTCGGCGATGCCCAGTTCGGCGTAGTCGGCTTGCAGGCCGCGGTTGTTCAGCAGTGCGATCTCGACGGCAGCGTCAGCCGTCAACGGTTGCTTCAGCAATTCGGCGACACGYGCACCGGCAGCACTGGTCTGCTCGGCCGTGCGCTGCAACGTGGGCGTCTGGCCGATGCGGTCCTTGGTCAATTGCTCGACGGTGCCGAAGCCGCCGTCCTGCGAGAACGAAGCGCAGCCAGCAAGGGACAAGCCAGCCAGCGCCAACGCGGTCAGCCGAGCAACGCGTGGCACCACAACAGGCGCCCGCCAATGGAGAAGTCTTTGCATGGTTCGAAGTGATCTGACACACCGGCCGCGGGGCGGCCAGCCAGGGCCCGTGCAGACGCACGAGCGCCATCAGGCCCCGCGCGGAGGCCTCAACAGGTCAGATGCTTCGGGGAGGTCGCTCCTGCCCGTCCGAGAGGAAGCTCGGGGCAGGTGCGCAGATATCGGGGAAGGATGCCGTGGCCAGGCCGTAAGGCTGCGGAACGCTCGGCATGGTGCTTAGCAACGGAGTGGCCGAGCAGCAGGCAGAGCACAGGTTGCACTTGTCGTGGCCCATCGGGCCCTTGCCGTGGTGGCCGCCGTCGTGATCGTCATGGTGACTGCCGCCAGCGTGGTCGTGCTGGGCATGGTCCTGGTGACCGTGTTCCTGCGCGACGGCAGCGGTGCCGTGGTCCATCTGCCGCATCTCGCTTTGCGTGCCCGCCGCAACGGGTGGGCACAGCATTGCAGCAGCGATCGCACCCCGAACCGGGAGCAACGCCGCGAGCAACACCAGAAGCCAGATGCGAATGACTTTCACGGCGCGCAGATTAGCAGAAGGACATGGTCCGAACCGGGCATCTGCACAGTGTGGACCTTGCCCCCATGGCAAGGTCAAGCGGGAAGAGCCGGCTGCCCAGACGCACGTTCACCACTACATTGCACGCCATGAAAACCTCCATCGCCTTCTCGCTCCTGTTGACCCTGGCCACCGGCGTTGCCGTTGCCGCCGAGGCCGACCTCGTCTCCATCGCCTGGGGCGCCGACGGCCGATTTGCACATGAAGCCAAGGTGCCGCCGTCCAAGTTCGTCGAGGTCTGCGGCCAGCTCGCGGCCGGCACCAGCATCGATTGGAGCTTCGAGGCCGCGGCGCCGATGAACTTCAACATCCACTACCACGAAGGCAAGGATGTCCGCTTCCCTGCCAAGCAAGACCAGGCAACGCAGGCCAAGGGCACACTGAAGGCCGAGATCGCGCAGGACTACTGCTGGATGTGGACCAACAAGTCGGCCTCATCCGCGTCGTTGAAGCTGACGCTGAAGCGCAACGAGGCTCGGTGAGGCTTACCCGGCCGTGCCGCGCGACGGGCGTGGCATGGCGCTGTTGACTTTCATCAAGCTGCCGTTGCCAGGCGCTTGACCTTCCAACGGCAGCAAGGCGCACATTGGGCCATCGACCACCCTCGAAGGACCCAGCGATGCTTGCCTACCGCGTTGACGACATGACCTGCGGCCACTGCGCCAGCACCATCAACAAAGCCATCCGCGCCGTGGACGCCGGCGCCAAGGTGGAGGTGGACATCGGCCGGAAGCTGGTGCGCGTCGAGCCCACCGAATCGGACGCCGACGCCTTGGTCGACGCCATCAAGGAGGCGGGCTACACCCCGGTGCCACAAGAGCCGGAGCGCGCGGTGGCGATGGCCGGACCGAAGTCCGGCGGATGCTGCGGGTGCTGCCGCTGATCGCCGGCCGGCGCCCGGCGGATTGACGCACATCAACCCGCCGCCGGCGATGAGGGCTGATCCTGAAGGCCGCTGACAAGGAGCGTTGCCGTGAACCACGAAGATCGACAGCCGCCCTCTTTCTGGCGCTCGCCCGCTGGCTTGGCATTGCTCGTCGCGGCAGCGGCCGGGGGCCTCTACCTGGTGACCGCACACACAGCCCACCTCCTCGGCGTCCTGCCCGCTCTGTTCCTGCTGGCGTGCCCGCTGATGCATGTGTTCATGCACCGCGGCCATGKCCACGGCAGTCACCGACATCGGGACGACCACTCGTCCGAGGACGACCGTGGACACCCGCCCGGCCGTCACTGATCGAGCCATCAAGGGGGCCGAACTCGCTTCCGGCCTGGGCGCCATCGCCCTCGGCGCTGGCCTGGCGCTCGTCCTGCCCGATTGGCTTCGTTCGTTCGCTGTTCCCCTGCTGTTCGGTGGCCTCGTCGTCCACGGCGCGGGCATGACGTTGAAGCACCGGTGGGAGAGCCGCCGCGGGTCGCAGCGAGCATGGGAGCGAGGCCTCTTCTGGCTTTGTTGGGCTTGCCTCGCAGGCCTGGCCCTTTGGATGGCTGCGGTCCCACTCCTTGCCCAGCGATAGCGGCACGCACGCGTGCCATTGACCTTCCTACACCGTCAAGGTTCAGACTTCGAACAACAACAGGGAGCGCGCCATGACGTCATCCGACCCCGATCTCCACAGCCACATGGGCCATGAGGACCATCCGGCTTCGCACGCAACCCATGTGATGCCCGATGRCACGGTGATGAAGGGGGTGCACGGCGCACACGTCGGGCACGCACACCACCACCCGCCACCGTCGAAGCAGGGCAAGACCACGCCTGCGGCCGAAGGGGCCGAGTACACCTGCCCGATGCACCCGCAAGTCCGCCAGATCGGGCCGGGCCACTGCCCCATCTGCGGCATGGCGCTGGAACCGGTCCTGGCGACCGAGTCAACCGGTGAGAGCCCCGAACTGCGGGACATGACCCGGCGCATGTGGATCGGCACCGCGTTGACGGCCCCGGTATTCGCTCTCGAGATGGGTGGGCACCTGATCGACCTGCACCACTTGATCGGCCAGCAACTGTCGAACTGGATCCAGCTGCTGCTGGGCACGCCAGTGGTGCTGTGGGCGGGTTGGCCGTTCTTCGTACGCGCGGTGGCGTCGGTGAAGAACCGCAGCCTGAACATGTTCTCGCTGATCGCCCTGGGCACCGGCGCGGCCTGGCTCTACAGCATCGTCGGCGCGGTGGCTCCATCGCTGTTCCCGGCCGACTTGCGGCTGGCCGATGGCGCCGTACCGATCTACTTCGAAGCGGCGGCTGTCATCACGGTGCTGGTGCTGCTGGGCCAGGTGCTGGAGTTGCGTGCACGGGAGAAGACCTCGGGTGCGATCAAGGCGCTGCTGGGCCTGGCACCAAAAACCGCCGTCAAGGTCACGGCCGAGGGCAACGACGAGACCGTGGCGGTGGACGACATCCAAGTCGGCCACCTGCTGCGCGTTCGCCCTGGCGAGAAGGTCCCTGTCGACGGCGAGGTCACCGACGGCAAGGGCAATGTCGACGAATCGATGGTAACCGGCGAGCCCATCCCGGTGGCGAAGGTCGTGGGCTCCAAAGTGACCGCCGGCACCTTGAACCAGACCGGCGGCTTCGTCATGCGCGCCGAGAAGGTTGGCGCCGACACGCTGCTGTCGCAGATCGTGCACATGGTGGCCGCTGCGCAACGCAGCCGGGCACCGATCCAACGCATGGCCGACCAGGTGGCTGGCTGGTTCGTCCCCGCTGTGATCCTGGTCGCCGCACTCACCTTCGTTGCATGGCTGGTGTGGGGCCCGGCGCCAGCGTTCAGCTACGCACTCGTGACGGCCGTGGCGGTTCTCATCATCGCGTGCCCGTGTGCGCTGGGGCTCGCCACCCCGATGTCGATCATGGTGGGGGTGGGCCGCGGCGCGCAACATGGCGTGCTAATCCGCGACGCCGAGGCGCTCGAGCGCATGGAGAAGGTCGACACCCTGGTCATCGACAAAACCGGCACGCTCACCGAAGGACGGCCGAAGGTCGTGCACATCGAGGCGGCGCCTGGCTTCGCTACCGATGAGGTGTTGCAAAAGCTCGCCAGCGTCGAGCGCGCCAGCGAACATCCGCTCGCGCTGGCGATCGTCAACGACGCGCAGCAGCGCCAGCTGGCGCTGACGCCAGTGACGGATTTCGATTCCCCGGTCGGCAAGGGCGTTGTCGGCCAGGTCGACGGCGTTCAGGTCATCTCCGGCAGCGCCAAGTTCCTGGCCGAACAAGGCATCGATGCGACGCCGCTGAGCGGCGCCGCAGAGGTTCAGCGCACCAAGGCCGCCACCGTCATCTTTGTGGGTTTGAACGGGAAGCTGGCCGGCTTCGTCGCGATCGCCGACCCGATCAAGCCAACCACGCCCCAGGCACTGCAGGCCTTGAAAACCGTCGGCGTGCGCATCGTGATGCTGACCGGCGACGGCAAGACGACTGCCGAGGCGGTAGGGCGCGAGCTCGGGATCGACGAGGTCGTGGCCGAGGTCTTCCCGGAAGACAAAGCGTCGGTCGTGAAGCGCTTGAAGTCCGAAGGCCGGGTGGTCGCGATGGCGGGTGACGGTGTCAACGATGCGCCAGCGCTGGCTGCCGCCGAGGTCGGCATCGCGATGGGGACCGGCACCGATGTCGCGATGGAAAGCTCCGGGATCACGCTGCTCAAAGGCGACCTCATGGGCATCGTGCGTGCGCGGACGCTGTCGCACGCGACGATGAAGAACATCCGCCAGAACCTCGTGCTCAGCTTTGCCTACAACGTGGCGGGCATTCCGCTCGCGGCGGGCGTCCTCTACCCCTTCTTCGGCGTGCTGCTTTCCCCTGTCGTGGCCGCCGCGGCCATGGCGTTGTCCTCGGTCAGCGTCATCGGCAACGCGTTGCGGCTGCGGGCTGTGAAGGTAGCTTGAACTGCAAGCGGGCAGGCGATCTGCCGGATGGTCCGGCCGACGCCGGGCGTCAGAGCGCCCGCCATTCGCTCAGGCAATGCGCCGCCAGCGCCGTCAACCAGCGGTCGCTCGTCGGGTCGAACGCCAGGCCGAACTTCGGGCTGACCACGAACCCGGCCCGCTCAAACATCTGGCGATCGCGCGTGCGGACGAAGTCACGCAGCTCTTCGAACGGGATCGTCAGCTCACCAAGCTGGACCGACGCAGCTTGCAACGTCACCTCTTCCAATCGCCCCGAGGTCTGGAAGCGGAACACCACCGAGCCGTAGTCGAACTCGATCAGCCCGACGACGTTGAAGCCCTCTTGCAGCGGCTTGCCGTGCAGGCGCAGCACATCGTCGCGAGACGCGCTGAACGGCAGGCCGTTGACGCTGACGAAGGGTTCGAGCTGCATGGCACCCGCTTCACTTGACTCGCTGGATGATGGCCCTGGTCGTTCGCCGAGCGGCGCGATGGCCGCGTGCGTCGCGCCAAAGAATAGGCACCAGGCGCCACGCAAGTTGACCGTCCAGCCCCGGGAAGGGCAGCAGGTTGAAGACGGCCATCAGGATGCTGAAGTGCCCGAGGATCGCGGCGACGGTGCTGAAGTATGAGTTGGCGCCCAGCGGAGTGACTTGAGCCAGCACGCTCAGCGGCAGGGCGACGGCCAGCTGCAGCAGCACGCCACCCCACGCGATGATGGCTTCTTCTCGCAGGTAGTGCGGGCTGTCGCACTCGCACAAGCCATGGACGACACCGATGTAGATACCGGTGGCGTCKTAGCCAAGCCGCCTGGCCATCAGGGCATGGCCAATCTCGTGCAGCAATATCAACGCGAAGTAGGACGAGACCGCCAGGACGGCGTGGACCGGCTGCCGGATCAACGCGCCGAACAAAACGCCCGCGCCCAGCAGCGCCGACCAGTGCAGGTACAGGTTGATGCCAAGGATCTTGGGCCGCTTCAGGGCGATGTAGCTGCGCATGCGCTTGGGGAACGGGCTGTCGAGTCAGGCGCGCATTGTGCGGTTCGCCGCCGCGCGCGCCCTCAACGAATCACCAGGTTCCCCTTCACGCCGACCCAGCACGCCACCCTCGGCGCGCCAATCGCCGGCGCATCAACTCACTTCCCCTGCCCCGCCTTCCACTTCAGCAGCAGGTCGGTCAGTGCTTTTGGCCGGTTCGTGGGCTCAGGAAAGCCGTTCTTGGTCTGGCTGTTCAGGCCGTGGCAGGTGGTGCAGGTGCGGATCTCACCGGCGGCGAAGCTGACCCACACGCGTTCGCGCACCACCGACTCGTTGGTCGGGCTCATCGTCTGCCAGGTCAGCGCACGGCCAGCCGGCACGAAGGCGGCCATCGAGCCGTCGGTGCCGAGCTTGACGGTGCCTTGCGGTGCACCGGGAAACGCCGGCAACTGGTCTTCCAGGTTCGGGTGCTGCTGGCTGTCGTGCATCGGCTTGACGTAGACGCGGCGACCGTTGCCCGAGTGGGCATAGCCGCGCGTCAGGTCGGCCTGCAGCAGCTGCATGCGGTCGATCGAGTAGACCTTGCCGCCGCTCGGCACGTTCTTCACGCCGCTCGGGATCTTCAAGTTGAAGGGCTGCGAGACATCGGCCCGGTCGCGCATCGTCACGTTGCGCGACACGATCAGCGCCATCTTGTTGTCCACCAGCCAGTCGCGCAGCTGGTTCATGTCGACGCCGGCGTCGGCGATGGCCTGCTGCTCGATCGGGTCGACCTGCATGGTGCGCGGTATCGGCCGCGCGCGTGGCCGCACCTCGACCAGGTCGACCTCGTTCAGCGGGCCGTTGTACTGGTGCGGCTGGGCTTCGTCCTGCCACCAGCGCACGTTCTTGACCAGGCCGCCGGTCAGCGAGGCACCGGCCAGCCAGTCAGGCCCGTTCTGGTTCTTCACCATCGGCTTGAGCTGGAAGACGTAGCGCGGCTTGGGGTGCAGCACGTCTTTCGAATCGTCCGCGTTGACGCGGTACTCGGGCGTGTGGCTGACGTAGAACGTGCCGTCGGTGGTCTTCACCGGGTTGCGGTAATGGCCGGTCTGCGACGGCGTGGGCGGGTGGTCGCCGTTGGGGTCGGAGTCGAGCGTTGCGTTGGTGTAGTCGGTGATCGCCACCGTCTCGGGGTTGACGCCCGGCGCCATCGCAAACTCGATCAGACGGCCCGCCGCCTGGCGGCTGAACTCCTGGGCATAGACGCCGTAGTAGCGGCCGGCCTGCGTCGGGTCCTCCTTCAGCTGGAAGATGCCCGAGTCGGAGCGGAAGGTCCCCCGCATCGCGGCGTTGGCGTCATAGGGCGGGAACAGGTAGCTCAGGTTCGGGTCGTCTAGAAAAACGCCGTCCATGTAGGTGCCACCGAATTCGTGCCGGCCGACGTGGTTCAGCGTCTCTTCGCCCGAGCCGTCTTCGTTGATCTGCCAGATGAAGAACTGGTTGAAATCCTGCAGCGCCTCGTTCGGGTTGCGCGTCGGGTCTTGTGCGACGCGTGCTTCGGGGTAGACGTCGTACAGCACGCCCTTGTTGTCGGCGATGAGCTTTCCGTTGTCGTCGTAGGGCGGGTAGACCTTGCGCGTCGCCGTCGGGCTCTCGTCGGCGTAGTCGAAGGGGCCGTACTGGCCGCCGTTGTAGCGGTCGGTATCGGCCTGCTGGTCGCGCTTCAGGTGGTCCCATTTGGTGAACAGCAGGCGGCCGAAGCTGTCCAGGTAGAGGTCGAACACACCGCTGGGCGCATGCTCGATCATCCCCAGCTCGCCGCTGGCCGGGTCCAGCTTCCAGATGCCGGTGTTGGTGCTGGCGTTCTCGTACTCGTCGAGCTGCGGGTACGTGTGCTTCATGCCAAACAGTGGCTTGTCGCTGGTGAAGAGCACGCGGTCATCGCTGCCGTAGATCGGCGACATGTTGTTGTACGGCGGCTGGTGGGCGATCTTGCGGATCTTGGCCGTCTGGCCTTTCTTGATGCCGCTGACCTCGTAGATTTGCCAGCGCCGCAGCGGGTTTTCATACCGTGCGGTCGGGCCGCCGACCAGCATCGAGAACAGCGCCTTGTCGCCGGACCAGTGCACGGTCGGTTGCCGCACGGCAATCGCCTTGGCGCCGCCCTGGATGCCGCCACTGTCGACGCCCCAACCGGCCTCGCGGGTCAGGTTGCGCAGCGTGCCGTCGGGGTAGCGGATGTACAGGTCACCGCCCGGCACGGCGCTGCTGATGCCACCGCCGAAATTGGAGAAGGTGTTGAGCTGGTAGGTGAAGCTGGCGTTCGGCACCGCGGTGACGAACATCAGCGGATGCGGCGTCGCCAGCTGGCCCGACGTGCGCGCAGCCGAGGCCGGCGACGCCGTGGCGGACACGGCCAGGGTGGGTGCGGTGCCCGCAAGCACGGCAGCAGCAAGCAGGGCCGCGAGAAGCGTGAGCCGGTGTGTCATGGTCGAGAAACGGCGTGCGCCGCCCCAGTGTTCGTTGACGATGCGGCAGTGTTCCGTGCCCGGCGGGTGGCGGCGGTCACGGAACGGTCAGGAAACGCAAGGTAACCCGTTGTAGTCCGTTTCGCGCTCGGTGGCACGCAGGGCGATGCGCGCGATCTCGCGCGGTGGCAGCCCGCTACCCTCCGCCCGCAGACGTTCGAAAGCAGCGTCGCCCAAGCGCATGTGCGCCATCCGCTGCGCGCGCTCGAACGCGCGGGCCTCGTTCGGGTCGCGCCGCGCTGGGCGGCTCGTCGCCCGGAAGGCATCGGCGGCCCCAAGCAATCGCGCCGCATCCCCCGACCGCGCCTCCACAGCGGCGAGCCACGCGGCGTGGTCGCACAGCGACGGCAGGGTGCCTTCGTCGGCCAGCGGCCAGGCTTCG
>NZ_JBFUGE010000081.1:0-17670 GCF_056403075.1 Ideonella sp. P3_A4
GTTCCGGCGAGGATGCGATGGCCGGCGCGCTCCATCACCAACACTTGCAGCAGGTTCCACGCCGGGCCCGTGGCGGCTTCGGGCTGCGGTGGGTAGGCCGGCGTCGTGGTCTCGGCCCAGGTGGCACCGCCGTCCTGGCTGGCATGCAGCTTGACGCCGAAGTGGCCCAGGTTCAACGCGGCCAGCATGTGGCCCTGCCCGTCCGGCGGCAGCACGCTGCTGACCGGCTCGCCCAGGAAGCTGACCTTTTCGATCTGCCAGCCGCCGGCTGCGTCCCGCCGGCGCAGTTCGAACAGGCCTTTGCGGGTGGCGACCCAGGCGCGGTCGTTGGAAGTGGTCATCGGGTCATCCTCCGGACAAGGCTTGCAGCACGTAAACCGCGCTGCCGGGTTGCAAGGGTTGGTCGAGCCGCACACGCTCGAGGCAGCGTTCGCCATCGATGAAGACCACCACGTTGGCGCGCAGCGCGCCCTGGTCGTCGAGCACGTAGCCGCGCAGCCGCGGGTTGGGGGTGAAGGCGTCGTCCAGCACGGCGCGCAGCGTGGCGGCGTGGCTCTGGACCTCGGGCGTGTCGACGAAGCGGCGCAGCTGCGGGGTGAACTGGACGGTCGGCATGGTCACCGTGATGATGGCCAGCCCCCTGCCCCTACGCAATCGCGGAATGCACCCACGCCTGCGTGGGCCTGCCGTGGCGCTGACAATCGGCCGCGATCCTGTAGTCCCACCCGGCGTTCGCCCGCCGACCATCCCATGCCCACCGGCCTTCTTGCCGCTGCCCTGTCCTACGCCTTGTGGGGCTTGTTCCCGCTGTATTTCCACCAGGTCAGCGAGGTGCCGGCTTTCGAGATCKTGCTGCATCGCTCGGTCTGGTCGCTGGTGTTCGTGCTGGGCTTGCTGACGGTGATGCGGCGCTGGGCCTGGGTGGCCGACGTGCTGCGCCAGCCGCGCACGCTGCTGATCTTTGCCGCGAGCGCGCTGCTGCTGTCGACCAACTGGGTGGTCTATGTCTGGGCGGTCAACAACGGCCGGGTGATGGAAGCGAGCCTGGGCTACTTCATCAACCCGCTSGTCAACGTGGCGCTGGGCATGGTGTTCCTGCACGAGAAGCTGCGCGCGCCGCAACGCTGGGCGCTGGCGGTCGCTGCGGCCGGCGTCGCCTGGCTGACCTGGACGGCCGGCGTGCCGCCGTGGATCGCGCTGGCGCTCGCCTTCAGCTTTGGCCTCTACGGCCTGCTGCGCAAGACTGCGCCGCTGGGCGCGCTGGAGGGGCTGGCGCTGGAGACCGCGCTGCTGGCGCCGCTGGCCATCCCGGCGCTCGCCTGGTTAAGCAGCCATGGCGGCACGCTGTCGCATGCCAGCCCGGCCACCTGGGGCTGGCTGCTGTTCGCCGGCCCGCTGACCGCCGTGCCGCTGCTGATGTTTGCCTACGGCGCCCGCCGCGTCACGATGGCCACGCTGGGCCTGCTGCAGTACCTGGCACCGACGATCCAGTTCGCCCTCGCGGTGTGGGTCTTCCACGAGCCGTTGAAGCCCGAACGGCTGGTCGGCTTCGTGCTGATCTGGATCGCGCTGGCGCTGTACAGCGCGGAGTCGCTGTGGCGGCTGCGGCAGGCGTCGCCAGCGCCGGCCTGAGCCCTCGCCGGCCTTCCGCGCCGGTCAGGTTAGGTCTTCGTGCAGGCAGAGGATGTTGCCCTCGGTGTCCTCGAACCAGGCCGCCTTTTCCGAGCCGAGCACGCAGACGTGGTTGACCGTCTTCAGGCCTGGCAGGTCGTAGTCGGCGAAGGACACGCCGCGTGAGGACAACTCGGCCACCGCCTTGCCGATGTCGGCGACACGGAAGCTCAACGCCGTGTGCGTCGCCTGCGTCCCGCCGGGCTTTGGGAACAGCGCCAGCTCGGTGCCACTGCAGCGGTAGATGAACTTGCCGTCAGGCTTGGCGCCCATCGGCGTCAGCCCCAGGCGCTGCTCATAAAAGGCCCGGGCGCGGGCCAGATCCTTGACCGGCAGCATGCAGGTCACCAGGCTTTCGTCGAGCATCGACATCACGCTCTCCTCGGGCGCAGGCTGCGCCTGAGGCGGGTTGTACGCCCGGCGTGTGCCGCCGTCCAGCGACGAAACCCGGTCAGCGCAGATCGCCGGCCAGGCTGGCCAGCGTGTCGGCCGGGATCGCCATGTGCGCCGGGTAGTTCGTGTGGTCGCAGCCCAAGCGCACTCCAGCGCCCGCGCGCACCGCCTGGCAGGCGGCGGCGGTCAGCTCGAACCGCAGGAAATGCACCGAAGAGGTCTTCTGCTCGTTCTCGCGGTCCAGGTCTTCGTCGGCGATCGCGTAGGCCCGGGCGTGCCCCTCGACCTCGACGAACATCCGGTCTTCCACACCGATCAGCCGGGCCAATTCGCGCGCGCGCTCGTTCGGGTCGGGGTACTCGATCAGCATCGTCGCCTTCCAGTTGCTGCCGTCGGGCACCAAGGGCAGGTAGGTGTCGATCTCAGCCTGGATGCCCTCTTCTTCGAAGATCTTCTCGATGTGCAGCATCTCCTGGATCTGGCGGCGGATGGTCTGCTCGTCTTCGAACTGCAGCGTGATGTGTTCGCCCAGGTGCACGCTGCGCAGGCGCCGGTGCGCAATGACCGCCGGCTTGTCGGTCTTGCGGATCCTGGCGTAGGCCTCGAGCGTGAGCAGGCTGTCGCGGGTGATGGTCATGGTCTCGTCTTTCAAATACCGTAGGCCTGACGCACCAGGCTGATAGGGTGCTTCAGCGCCTTGGCCGCCGTGCCGGCAATTGCCATGCCTTGGGCGATGTGGTGGCCGGCCAGCGCGCAGTCGCTGCTGATCACGTCGGGTTCGTCCTTGGCCATCGCCTTGAAGACCGGCTTGCCGATTTTCATCGCCACCGGGTGGAAAGGTGTCTTCACGCCGTAGGTGCCCGCGTGGCCCGAGCAACGCTCGACGGTGTTCAGCTGCACCGTCACCGTCTGGCCAATCAGCTTGAACATCTCTTCGGTCTTGCGGCCAATGTTCTGCACCCGGCCGTGGCAGGGGATGTGGTAGCTCACCTTGCCCAGCGCGGCCTTGAAATCGGTCTTCAGCAGGCCGTCCTTGTGGCGCGCCATCAGGTATTCGAAGGGGTCGAACATCGCCTCCTTCACGCGCTGCACGTCGACCTCGTCGGGGAACATCAGCGGCAATTCCTGCTTGAACATCAGCGTGCAACTCGGCACCGCGCTGATGATGGCCCAGCCTTCGCGCGCGTAACGCGCCAGCACTGGGACGTTGGCCGCCTTGTGCTCGGCCACCGAGTCCAGGTCGCCCAGTTCCAGCTTGGGCATGCCGCAGCACTGCTCTTTCTCGACGATCTGGTACGGAATGTCGTTGTGGGCCAGCAGCTTCAGCAAATCGTGCCCGATGCCGGGCTCGTTGTAGTTGACATAGCAGGTCGAGAAGATGACCACCTTGCCCGGTGTGCGCTGGCCGTTGGTGATCGTCTCGACATCGCCGTTGGCGCGGGCCTTCCAGCGAAAGCGGCTGGTCGCCAGCTCGGGCAGCCAGGCGTCGGGGTGCACGCCCAGGTGCTTGTCCAGCTGCCGGCGCATCACCTTGGTCTTGTTCACCTTGTTGACGATCTGCACGACGATCGGGATGCCGGCGAACTGGCCGTGCACGTCGGTCGAGGCCAGCAGCTGCTCGCCCTTGCCCACGTGGCCCTGCTTGAACTTGATCGCCTTGGCCCGCAGCATCAGGTGCGGGAAATCGACGTTCCAGGGGTGCGGCGGCACGTAGGGACACTTGGTCATGTAGCAGAGGTCGCACAGGTAGCACTGGTCGACGACCTTGACGTAGTCGGCCTTGGGCACCTCGTGCACCTCGCCATCGCTGGTGGCGTCGATCAGGTCGAACAGCGTCGGGAACGACTGGCACAGGCTCACGCAGCGCCGGCAGCCGTGGCAGATGTCGAACACCCGCTCCATCTCCTTCAGGGCGCTGGCCTCGTCGTAGAACGCCGGCTCTTGCCAGGCGATCGGGTGGCGGGTCGGTGCCTCGAGATTGYCTTCGCGCTGGGCCATGGGTCCTCCTGCCGGTGTTCGGGCGGCCATGGGGGCCGCAATGAAGCGGGGGGCGTTGTTGCGCCCCCCGGTGTCGTTGGCTGGTCGGTCTCCCGAGGCCGTCAGTCGACCAGTTGGTCCAGCGCCTTGACGTAGCGGTTGGCGTGCGAGCGCTCGGCCTTGGCCAGCGTTTCGAACCAGTCGGCGATCTCGTCGAAGCCTTCTTCGCGCGCGGTGCGGGCCATGCCCGGGTACATGTCGGTGTACTCGTGCGTCTCGCCGTGCACAGCGGCTTTCAGGTTGTCGCGTGTGGGGCCGATCGGCAGGCCGGTCGCCGGGTCGCCCACGGCCTCGAGGAATTCGAGGTGGCCGTGCGCGTGACCGGTTTCGCCTTCAGCGGTGGAGCGGAACAACGCCGCCACATCGTTTTGCCCTTCGATGTCGGCTTTGTTTGCGAAGTAGAGGTACCGGCGGTTGGCCTGCGATTCGCCCGCAAAGGCGTCCTTCAGGTTCTGCTCGGTCTTGGAACCCTTCAAACCCATGACAAGCTCCTCAGTGGTGATGACGGGGGCCACCAGCGCCAGCCGGCGGCTCGTCGCTGACGCTAGCAGAGCGCGGCGAGAAATGGCAATTCAATGCATCAATGCGGGAGATAGGCCCAGCCTATGCGGCCGAGGGCCAACCCTAGGTGTCCATCAGGGCTCAGCGCAGGCCCAGCAGCCGCAACGACAGGTCGTGCAGGCGGCCGTCCGGGTCGGCCAGGTTGCGCAGCACGTCGAAGTGGTGGTGGCCGACCAAGGTTTCGCACACCGGCACCGCCGTCGGCCCCCATTGGTCGCGGATCAACTGGCTCTGGTGCAAGAACTCTTTGCTCTCGTCACCGCCCACCACCGCATAAAGCGGCCGCTTGGGTCGCGGAAAGAACGACGGTGACAAGCGTTTGACGCTGGCCGGCGTCAGGCCGAGGTCGGCCAGGAAAGGCGTGTGGCGGATAGGCTCCAGGTCGTACAGGCCCGAGATGCCCAAGGCTCCCTGCAATGGCAGCAGCGGCAACTCAGCGTCCACCTCTTTCCAGCGGCAGCACAGCAGCATGGCCGCCAAATGTCCGCCGGCCGAGTGCCCGACCAGGGCGATGCGCGACGCGTCCGCACCGAACTCAGCTGCATGGCGCCAGCCCCACGCGACCACCCGAGTCATCTGCAAGGCGATCTGCTCGATGCTGACCGCCGGACACAGGCTGTAGTTGGGCACCAGCACCGCCGCCCCATCGGCCACGAAAGACGGCGCGACGAACGACTGGTCGGACTTGTCGAAAGCGCGCCAGTAGCCGCCGTGGATGAAGATCAGCAGCGGCGCACCCGGTTTGGACGCGGGAAAGACATCCAGCCGTTCGTCGGCGCCGTCGCCGTAGGCCACGTCCAGCTCGCAGCGCAATCGCTCACGCGCGAGAGCCGACGCATGGCGCCAGCGCTCGAAGATGGCCGCATGCTCGGGCACACGGGCGCGGTTGTTGTACTGCGCGTCCAGCCACTGGGGGTCGAGCGGGTTCATCCAAGGCCTCCCGATGCAAGTGTTCTGACAAGGCGCCGACATCATCGCCGCCCGTGGCGCCCCCGAAGGCAATCGACGGGCCCGACGCGACGGCGCGATTCTTACGCCACCAAGCCCYCGCCGTGAAGCAAAAAACTTACTGCTAGAATTCTTCGCTCTGGGGACGTAGCTCAGCTGGGAGAGCGTCGCGTTCGCAATGCGAAGGTCGGGAGTTCGATCCTCCTCGTCTCCACCAAGCATGCCGAAGGGCCGGTTTCTGACCAGGAACCGGCCCTTTTTGCATCCAGCTGCCGGGATGGCAAGGTGATGCATGAGGCGCCGTCGGTGGCCAGGCAACGATTAGCATTTCGGGCCGTGTCGCCCGGGACGCGCGAACAACGGGAGCGCCCCTTTTGCGTCAACATCCGAACCATCCGCAGCAAGCCGTGAAGCCTCGAGTTCGCTTTCGCCTTGCCACCGCGTTGATCGTGGCCATGTCTGCCTTGATGGCCGCTTGCTCCACGGCTCACTATCCCGTGAACCCTCCGCTCGCTGCCATCGATGGCAACAGCGGCTATCGCGGCGAACGGTTCTTTGCGGCCGACCCCGACGACCACCTGTTCGTCCACGTGTCGTTCTCCGGCGGCGGTGCTCGTGCTGCTGCCCTGGGTTTTGGTGTGCTGGAGACACTCAAGGACACAGCGATCACCTGGGAAAGACGACCCCGTCGCCTCGTCGACGACATCGATGTCGTGATGGGTGTGTCTGGCGGCAGCATGATGGCGACCGCCTTCGCGCTGCATGGCGCAGACGGATTGGGCGACTTCAAGACGCGCTTCTTCGATGTGGACCTGCAGGACGCGCTGATGGCTGACGCGTTGTTGCCATGGAATGCCTGGCGATTGACCTCGTCCACCTATGGCCGCAGCGATCTGTTTGCCGAGTTCCTCGATCGGCGCATCTACCAGGGCGCCACCTTCGGCACGCTCAGCAAACGCCTGCGCAAGCCTTTCGCGATCATCTACGCCGCCGACATGGCCAACGGCGCGCGCTTCGAGTTCAACCAGGATCAGTTCGACTTCCTGTGCAGCGACCTCGACGGCGTTTCACTCGGCCGCGCCGTGGCGGCCTCGAGCGCCGCGCCGCTCGTCCTCAGCCCAGTCGTCTTCATGAATCACGCGCCTGCGAAAAACGCTGCGGGCTGCGGTGAGCCCATGCTGCTGGCCCGTTCGGGCGAGGGTTCGTCTCGTGCGCGCAGCAAGCGTGCCGCTCAGATGGCCACCCTTCGCGAAACGAGCCCCGAGGGCGCTGAACGGCGCTATGTTCATGTGCTGGACGGCGGCCTGTCGGACAACGTGAACACCACCGGCCCCCTCGAGTATTTCGAGCAGTTCGGCGGCTTCGTTCGCGCAGCCCGCCACGTCGGCTATCGCGGCGTTCGACGCGCCGTGTTCATCGTCGTCAACGCAGAAACGAGCCGCCGGTCCTCGACGGACGCGACGCCCGAAATCCCGGGCTTGGTGAGCACCGTGTTCGCGCTGGCGGACATCCCGATCAACCGCAACTCCGAGACATCGCTTCAGAAGATGCGTGCATCGATCCAGCAGTGGGAAGCCGAAGTCAGCACGGCGCACGCACAAGGTGACTTCGACGTGTTTGCCGAGGATGCGAAGTTCTACCTGATCGAGGTGGATCTGCGCGTCCACCCGGCAGGCTCCGGTCTGGCCGACCTCGAGTCGGTGCCGACCTCACTGCAACTGCCCGCCCAGGACATCGACGCGCTGCGCCGCTTTGCAAGAGACACGTTGAACAGGTCGGACGAGTTTCAAAGGCTGATCAGCGACCTGCATTGAACGAGTCGCGGCCTGCCTGACCTCAGCCGGCGGCGCCGTCAAGCTCAGCTGACAACGAGGCGCGGCGCGCCGCTGGTGGCCCCGATCCGCCCGACCACCGCCGCCTGGCCAAAGCCTTGGCGGGTGAAGACAGCGAGCACCGCGTCCAAGGCTTGCGGTGCGCAGGACACGAGCAGGCCGCCGCTGGTCTGCGGGTCGCTCAGCAAGGCCTTGTCTTCGGCAACGAAGTTGCTTGGCAGCGCCACATCGGCGCCATAGCCCGCCCAATTGCGCCCGGATGCGCCGGTCACGAAACCCTGCGCGGCGAGGTCTCTGGCACCGGCCAGCAAAGGCACGGCCGACCAGTCGAGCTGTACTTCGCAGCGGGCGCCGCGAGCCATTTCCAGCGCATGCCCGGCCAGGCCGAAGCCGGTCACATCGGTCAACGCATGCACGCCGGGCAGTGCGGCCAGGTCAGGTCCGGGCGTGTTGAGTTGGGTGGTGCAGGCGATCATCTGCGCGTAGCCGGCGTCACTCAGAGCGCCCTTCTTCAGCGCCGCCGACATCACGCCCACGCCCAGCGGCTTGCCCAGCACGAGCAGGTCCCCCGGTTGCGCGTCGGCATTGCGCTTGACGTGTTTGGGGTGCACCAGCCCAAGCGCCACCAGGCCATAGATCGCCTCGACGGAATCGATGGTGTGGCCGCCGGCGATCGGGATGCCCGCCGCGCRGCAAGCCGATGCGCCGCCTTCGAGGATGCGGCCGATGGTCTGGGTCGACAGCACGTTGATCGGCATGCCCACCAGGGCCAGCGCGAGGATCGGCCGGCCGCCCATCGCGTAGACATCGCTGATGGCGTTGGTGGCGGCGATCCGCCCGAAGTCGTGCGGATCGTCGACGATCGGCATGAAGAAATCGGTCGTGGCGATCAACGCCTGCTCATCGTTGAGCTGGTAGACCGCCGCGTCATCGGACGTCTCGATGCCCACCAGCAGTTCTTTGGGCATCGGCATCGCCGCCGTGCCCTTGAGAATCTCGGACAGCACCCCGGGTGCTATCTTGCAGCCACAGCCGCCGCCATGCGACAAGGACGTCAGACGGGGCTCGGTCGCCGAAGGTGCAGCGGTGGATGGGTCAGGTGAATTCATGGCAGGACTCAGGGTATGGGCCGCGCAAGCATAGCCGGCTCATCGTGAGCGCCGCGGCGATCTTGCGGATAGAGTCCGTGCGCATGAAGCTGCAACTTGCGCAGGTGGATGCACGGCACCCTGCCGCGCGTGCAGGCGTACCGCCAGCCCTGCGCGCGCTCAGCCTGCAGGTCGCCGATGGCGAGCAGATGGCGGTGATCGGGCCTTCGGGTGCGGGCAAGACGACACTGCTGCAAGTGCTGGCCTGTGCCTTGCCGCCCGCCGCGGGCGACTACCGGCTGGGCGATCACGCGCCCTGGCGCCTGTCCACCCGCGAGCTGCATCGCTTGCGTGGCCAGCTCTTTCTCGCGCCGCAGGTGCCTCCACTGCCACCGCGCCAACGCGTGGTCACAGCGGTGCTCGCCGGCCGCCTGCCGGTGATGGGATGGCTGGCCAGCCTGCGCTCGCTGTTCTACCCATCGGACATCCCCGCGGCCTACGAGGCGCTGGTTCGGTTCGACCTCGACGACAAGCTGTTCGAGCGGGTCGACCGGCTGTCCGGCGGTGAGCGTCAGCGCGTCGGCCTGGCGCGTGCTCTGCTGTCGCCGGCCCGGCTCTGGCTGGTGGACGAGCCGCTGTCGTCGCTGGACCCGACGCGGGCCCGCCAGGCCCTGACCACGCTGGTCGAATCGGCACGCGAGCGCCGGGTCACGCTCGTCACCAGCCTGCACCAGGTGGACGCGGCGCTCGCGCACTTCCCGCGCATCGTCGGCCTGCGCGACGGGCAGATCGCCTTCGACCTGCCGGCGCCTGAGGTGACGCACGAACGGCTCGAACAGCTCTACGAGCAGCACGAAGACGAACTGCGTGGCGGGGCTGCACCGGCCACGGCTGCCGAACGCGCCCCGCCCGTGGCGATGCATTGCCGATGAACGAGGCCACCCCACTGCGTGTGGCGCTCGACCCGCCAACGCGCGATCCGGCATGGCTCGGCCGCGTCTTCTGGGCCGCGGCAGCCATCACGCTGCTGTGGCCGCTGCTCGTTGCCACCGAGTTCAAGCCCTGGCAGGTGTTCGACGCCCGCAGCCTGCAAGTCACTGGCCGGTTCCTGCGCAGCTTCCTGCCACCTGCCCTGTCGCCCGACTTCCTGGCGATGGTGGCGCGGGAAACCTGGCGCACCGTGGCCATGGCGACTGCAGGGATGACGCTCGCCTTGGGTCTTGCGCTGCCGTTGACTTTGATGTCGACACGCGTGCTGTCGGTGTCGGCGCTGCGTGGTCGCATGGCGACCGTGCCGTTCTGCGTGCGGCAGGCCGTCAGGTTTCTGTTGATCGCGCTGCGCAGCGTGCCCGAACTGGTGTGGGCGTTGGTCTTCGTGCGGGTCGTTGGTCTGGGGCCCACAGCCGGCGTGCTGGCCATCGCGCTGACCTATGGCGGCATGCTGGGCAAGGTCTACAGCGAGATCCTGGAAAGCGGCGAGACGCATGCGACCGAATCATTGCTGCGCAACGGCTGCGGCCGGCTGCAGGCCTTCTGCTTCGGGCTGTTGCCGCAAAACGCCGGCGAGCTGACCTCGTACACGGTCTACCGCTGGGAATGCGCCATCCGCTCGACCGTTGTCCTGGGGTTTGTCGGCGCGGGTGGCCTGGGCCAGCAACTCGACGGGTCGATGAAGATGTTCGCCGGTGGCGAGGTCTGCACGATGCTGCTGGTGTTCTTCGCGCTGGTGGCGCTGGCCGACAGAACCAGCGCCTGGCTGCGAAAGGCCCTGGCATGACGGAGCGTCGCGCGACCAACCCGCCCTACAAGCTGCCGCCGCCGATCTTCGACGTGCGCCGCAAGGCCTGCTGGTTCACCGTGGGGCTGCTGGTGCTCGTGGTGGCCAGCTTCTGGTCGCTGGACTTGCAGTGGGCCCAGTTCTTCTCCGCGGACGCGGCGCGCAGCATGGCGCACTTCCTGGCTGAGTTCTTTCCACCCGACCTGGGCGCCGCGTTCGTGCGGCAGGTGCTCGTGGCCACTTGGGAAACGTTGGCCATGTCGGCCTTGGGCACGGCGCTGGCGGCGGCCGGTGGCCTGCTGCTCGCGCTGCCTGCCAGTCGCGTGCATGCCCAGGATGCCGCGCTCGCACGCACACCAACCCGGATGCTGCTCAACGCGTTGCGCTCCGTGCCCGAGCTGGTCTGGGCCACGCTGCTGCTGATCGCCGCCGGCCTGGGGCCTTTTGCCGGCACGCTGGCGTTGGCGGTGCACACCACCGGCGTGCTCGGGCGGCTGTTCGCCGAGGCGATCGAGAACGCTCCCGCAGGGCCAGGCGCTGCGTTGCGGACTCAAGGGGTACGCGATGGCCAGGTCTTCCTCTATGCCACGCTGCCGCAGGTGCTGCCGCAGCTGATGAGCTACACCTTGTACCGCTGGGAGAACAACATCCGCGCGGCGGCCGTGCTGGGCGTGGTCGGCGCCGGCGGCCTGGGTCAGCTGCTGGTGTTCCACATGGGCCTGTTCCACATGGACAAGACGGCGACGATCCTGATCGCGATGCTCGTCCTGGTGGGTTGCGTGGACGCCTTCAGCTACCTCTTGCGGCGGCTGATGACGCGATAGGGCGCTGTGCACGGGTCAGTCCACTCTTGTCGTCAGGCGCAGCCAAGAGGTCACGGGCCTGGCAGATGCCGACCGCATGCACAAGGCGCCGTCCCGGCAGTCGGGCACTCAAACCTAACAAATATGTCACCCTGACCGGTCCGGCATGATGGTCGAACAGTTGGTAGCGCTGCCAATCGCCCTAGAATCGACCCATGGCTGATCCAGAAGGCACTCGACGCACCCGACGCGGCAGCGGCGCGGTGACGCTGCACGACGTCGCCAAGCTGGCCGGCGTTGCACCCATCACCGCGTCGCGGGCCCTGAACTCGCCCTACCAGGTGTCAGCCGAAGTGCGGCAAAAGGTCAGCGAGGCGATCGCCCGCACCGGCTATGTGCCGAACCTGCTCGCCGGCGGGCTGGCCTCTCGCCGCAGCCGCCTGGTGGCGGCCGTGGTGCCCACGATTTCTGGCCCGGTCTTCCTCGAAACCGTGCAGGCCCTGACCGAGACCTTGGCCGAACGCGGCTACCAGCTGATGCTGGGCCAAGCGGGCTACGCCGGCTCACGCGAAGACGCGCTGCTCGAGGCCATCATCGGCCGCCGGCCGGACGGGATCGTGCTGACCGGGATCATGCATTCGATCGACGGCCGCAAGCGCCTGCTGGCCTCCGGCATCCCGGTGGTCGAAACCTGGGACCTGACACCCACGCCGATCGACATGCTGGTCGGCTTTTCGCATGTCGAGGTGGGACGCTCGGTCGCCGAATTCCTGCATGGCAAGGGCCGCCGGCGGCTGGGTGTCGTCAGCGGAGACGACGAACGCGCCAAGCGCCGCGCCTGGTCGTTCCAGGCAAYAGCCGCCACCTTGGGCCTGCCCGAGGTGCCCATCATCTCCGTGYACGCCCCCACCACGCTCAGGCGCGGGCGCGAAGGCCTCGCGTCCTTGCTGCAGACCCACCGGGAGATCGACGCGGTGTTCTGCAGTTCCGACCTGCTGGCGCTTGGCGTCACCACCGAAGCCCGGGTGCGCGGCCTGCGCGTGCCGGAGCAGCTGGCGGTCGTCGGCTTCGGCGACCTGGAGTTCTCGGCCGACCTGGACCCCGCGCTGACCACGGTGCACATCAAGGGCGCCGCCATCGGCCGCCAGGCGGCACAGTTCATCATCGACCGCGCCGAGGGCCGCGCGGTGGGGCAGCGCGTGGTCGACATCGGCTACTCGATCATCGAGCGGGCCAGCACTTAAGCGCCCTCAGGCTCTCGGTTYCGGACGCGTCGGTACGTGTTATTCCTTAACGCCGAAGCCTTGTGATTCGAATTAGGTAGCGCTACCATTACGGCATCGATTGGTAGCGCTACCGTTCAGGCGCCGGATCGATCCCATCTCGCCGCCCGACCCCAGGAGACACCGCATGAAGAAGCTGTTGACCACCATCGCCCTCGGCCTGGCCGCCGCTGCCGGCGCTCATGCTGAAGCCTGGCCCGCCAAGCCGGTGACGCTGCTGGTGCCCTTCCCGCCCGGCGGCTCGACGGACATGATCGCCCGCACCCTCGGCAGCAAGCTGCAGGAGAAGCTGGGCGGCACCTTCATCGTGCAGAACCAGGCTGGCGCGGGCGGCACGATGGGCGCCACGGCGGCCAAGCGGGCCGCACCCGACGGCTACACGATCTTCGTCTCGTCGCTCGGCCCCTTCGTGATCGGGCCGCACCTGATGAAGGGCGTCGCCTACGACCCGCTGAAGGATTTCGACTACATCACCGTGGCCGTGCAGGCGCCCAACGTGCTGGCGGTGCCGGCCACCTCGCCTCACAAGTCGCTGGCCGACGTGCTGGCCTACGAGAAGGCCAACCCCGGCAAGATGACATTCGCCTCGGCCGGCAACGGCACCAGCGACCACCTGACCGCCGAGCTGTTCTGGCAGGTGACCGGCACGTCCGGGCTGCATGTGCCCTACAAGGGCGGCGCGCCGGCGATGTCCGACCTGCTGGGCGGCCAGGTCGATGCGACCTTCATGAACATCAACACCGGCCTGCCCAATCTCAAGGCCGGCAAGCTCAGGGCACTGGCCATCACCAGCGCTACGCGGTCGCCGCAACTGCCCGACGTACCGACGATGGAAGAGCTGGGCATCAAGGGTGTCACGGTCTATTCGTGGCAGGCCTTCGCAGCGCCCAAGGGGCTCCCCGTCGACATCAAGGCCAAGCTGCATGACGCGCTGGTCGCCGGCCTGAACGACCCGCAGGTCAAGCCCAAGCTGCTCGAACTCGGCTTCGAGATCGTCGGCAACACGCCCGAGCAGTTCACCGCTTTCCAGGCCACCGAGTTCGCGCGCTGGAAGAAGGTGATCGAGGTCGGAAAAATTACAGCTGATTGAGTGAGGCTTGACCGAAGGCACGGGCACTCCATGACCACAACCTCCACCCCCGTCGTCACCGCCTTGCGGGTGATCCCCGTCGCCGGCCGCGACAGCATGCTGATGAACCTCAGCGGCGCCCATGGCCCGTTCTTCACTCGCAACCTGGTGATCCTGACCGACAGCGCCGGCCGCACCGGTGTCGGCGAGGTGCCGGGCGGCGAGAAGATCCGCCAGACCTTGCAAGACGCCGCCACGCTGGTCGTCGGCCAGCCGATCGGCGCGCACCAGCGCGTGCTGCAGTCGGTGCAGAAGACCTTCGCCGACCGCGACAGCGGCGGCCGCGGCCTGCAGACCTTCGACCTGCGCACGACCATCCACGCGGTCACCGCGATCGAGTCGGCGCTGCTCGACCTGCTCGGTCAACACCTCGAGGTGCCGGTGGCGGCGCTGCTCGGTGAAGGCCAGCAGCGCGATGCGGTCGAGATGCTGGGCTACCTGTTCTACGTCGGCGACCGCAACAAGACCGACCTGCCCTACGTCACCGCACCAGACGCCGACAACGACTGGTTCCGCGTGCGCCACGAGAAGGCGATGACGCCCGAGGCCGTCGTGCGCTTGGCCGAAGCCGCGCGCGAGCGCTATGGTTTCAACGACTTCAAGCTCAAGGGCGGCGTGCTGCGCGGCGAAGACGAAGTCGCGGCCGTCACCGCTTTGCACGAGCGCTTCCCCGAAGCACGCGTGACGCTGGACCCGAACGGCGGCTGGCTGCTGAAGGACGCGCTCCGCCTGATGCGCGACATGCGCGACGTGGTCGCCTACGCCGAAGACCCCTGCGGCGCCGAAGAAGGCTTCTCCGGCCGCGAGGTGATGGCCGAATTCCGCCGCGCCACCGGCCTGCCCACGGCCACCAACATGATTGCCACCGACTGGCGCCAGCTCAGCCACGCGCTGGCGCTGCAGAGCGTGGACATCCCGCTGGCCGACCCGCACTTCTGGACCATGGCCGGCTCGGTGCGCGTGGCGCAGACCTGCCGCGACTGGGGCCTGACCTGGGGCTCGCACTCGAACAACCACTTCGACGTGTCCTTGGCGATGTTCACCCACGTCGGCGCCGCGGCGCCCGGCAAGGTCACCGCGATCGACACCCACTGGATCTGGCAGGACGGCCAGCGCCTGACCAAGGAGCCTCTGCAGATCGTCGGCGGCCACGTGCAGGTGCCGAAGAAGCCGGGCCTCGGCGTCGAACTCGACATGGCCGAGGTCGAAAAAGCCCACCAGCTCTACAAGCAGCACGGCCTGGGCGCGCGCGACGACGCGGCCGCGATGCAGTACCTGGTGCCGGGTTGGACTTTCGATCCCAAGCGCCCCGCGCTTGTCCGATGACCGCCCGGCGCTTGTCCGATGAATCGCCCGCCGCTGGTTCGATGAACCGCCTTGCCCGCCACCGGAGATCCGAATGAGACCCAATGCCTTGCGCACCCTCTGGCAATCCGGCGGCGCGGCCGTCAACGGCTGGCTTGCGATCCCCAACTCGTTCTCGGCCGAGACCATGGCCCACCAGGGCTGGGACTCATTGACCATCGACCTGCAGCACGGCGTGGTCGACTACCAGGCGATGGTCGGCATGCTGCAGGCGATCTCCACCACGGCCACGGTGCCGGTGGTGCGGGTGCCGTGGCTGGAGCCCGGCATCCTGATGAAGACGCTGGACGCCGGCGCCTACGGTGTGATCTGCCCGATGATCAATACACGCGAAGACGCCCAGAAGCTGGTCGCCTACACCCACTACGCGCCCAAGGGCACCCGCAGCTTCGGCCCGGTGCGCGCGCTGCTGTACGCTGGTGCGGACTACCCTCAGCACGCCAACGACACCATCGTGACCTTCGCGATGATCGAGACCGCGGCGGCGCTGGACAACCTCGACGCCATCCTCTCGGTCGAGGGGCTGGATGCGATCTACATCGGCCCGTCGGACCTGTCGCTCGCGCTGGGCTGCACACCGACCTTCGACGACCTGGACCCGAAAGCTGCCGAGGCCGTCGACCACATCCTCGCGCGGGCCAAGGCGCACGGCGTGGTGGCAGCCATCCACAACGGCAGCCCCGAAGCCGCGCTGAAGCGCATCGCCAAGGGCTTCCAGTTCGTCACCGTCAGCTCCGATGCGCGGCTGATGGCGGCCGGCGCGCAGCAGACGCTCGCCAAGATGCGCGCCAAACCCACGCCCGCCTCTTCAGGCGCCAGCGGCTACTAGACGATCCAAAGGAACCCCCATGACCGTCCGACACCTGCGCCTCGCCTGGGCCGCCCTCGCCTTCGTGGCAGCCAGCATCGCGCAAGCCCAAACGTGGCCGAGCAAGCCCATCCGCATCGTCGTGCCGTACTCGCCCGGCGGCTCGTCGGACATCATTGCGCGCGCCATCAGCCAGCCGCTGTCCGAAGCGCTGAAGCAGACGGTCATCGTCGAGAACAAGCCCGGCGCCAACGGCAACATGGGCACCGACTTCGTGGCCAAGGCCAACGACGGCCACACCCTGCTGCTGTGCGACACCGGTGCGCTGGCGATCACGCCGTCGATCTACACCAAGCTGTCGTTCGACCCGTCGAAGGACCTGCGCGGCGTCACGATGCTGGCGTACTCGCCGCACCTGCTGGTGGTGCACCCGTCGGTGCCGGCCAACAACCTGAAGGAGTTGGTCGCGCTGTCGCACCAGCAGAAGCTGAACTTCGCCGTCACCGCGATCGGCAGCGCCCCGCACCTCGCGGGCGTGGCGGTCGAGAAGGCCACTGGCGCCGAATGGGCCTACATCCCCTACAAGGGCGGCGCGCAAGCCATTGGTGACACGATCGCCGGGCAGACCCAGGTGCTGATGAACGGCATGCTGGCCACGCTGCCGCAGGTGCAGTCGGGCAAGCTCAAGGTGCTGGGGGTGTCCAAGGCCACGCGCGTGCCGCTGCTGGCGCAGGTGCCGACCATCGCCGAGCAAGGCATGCCGGGCTTCGAGTCGGGCACCTGGCAGGGCCTGCTGGTGCCGGCCAACACGCCGCCGGCCGTGGTCGCGCGCCTGAACACCGAGTTGACCCGCATCATCCGCAGCCCGGAGGTGCGCGAGCGGCTCGTGTCGCAAGGTGCCGAGGTCGTCACGATGACGCCAGCCGAGTTCACGACCTTCTTCGAGCGCGAGCGCAAGCGCTGGGCGACGGTGGTCACGCAGGGCGGCGTCAAGGCCGACTGATTCGACGCACGGACGCCCGATGAAACCCAGACTGCTCAATGTGGGGCGCCTGCCCGCGGCGCTGGTGGCGCGGCTGAACGCCGACTACGACGTGACCACCCTGGCCGACCAGCGCGACCCCCAGTTGCACCTGGCGGCGCACGGTGCCGGGTACGTCGGCGCGGTGACCTCGGCGCCCGTCGGGTTCGACGCCGGGCTGCTTGAAGCGCTGCCGAACCTGATGGTGGTTTCCAGCTTCGGCGTCGGGCTGGACAAGATCGATGTCACCGCCGCGCTGGCACGCGGTGTCGCAGTGGGCTACACGCCCGATGTGCTGAACGACTGCGTGGCAGACACCGCCTTCGGCCTGTTGATCGACGTGGCACGCGGCTTCAGCGCGGCCGACCGCTTCGTGCGGCGTGGCGCCTGGCCGAAGGGCCCGTTTCCGCTGACGCGCAAAGTCAGCGGCGCTCGGCTGGGCCTGGTGGGCATGGGCCGCATCGGCCGCACCATTGCCCAGCGCTCGACCGGTTTCGAGATGACCGTGCGCTACCACTCGCGCCGGCCAGTGGCCGATGTGCCTTGGGTGCACGAGCCCTCGTTGATCGAGCTGGCGCGCTGGGCCGACTTTCTGGTGCTGATCACTGCCGGCGGCGCGGGCACGCGCCACCTGATCAACGCCGACGTGCTCGATGCACTCGGGCCGCAAGGCTTTCTGGTCAACGTCGCGCGCGGCTCGGTGGTCGACGAAGCCGCGCTGGTCAGCGCGCTGCAGCAAGGCCAGATCGCCGGCGCCGGGCTGGACGTCTATGAGAACGAGCCCCAGGTGCCCGCCGCGCTGATGGCGCTGGACAACGTGGTGCTGCTGCCGCACGTGGCCAGCGGCACCCTGCAGACGCGGCAGGCGATGGCCGACCGAGTCTTCGACAACCTGCAGGCGTTCTTCGCGACGGGCCAGCTGATCACCGCGGCGCCGGCGCCCTGATTCACTTC
>NZ_JBFUGE010000082.1:0-17615 GCF_056403075.1 Ideonella sp. P3_A4
TGACTACCTCGCCGGCCTGCAGACCGCGCTGGMCAACGAAAACGCGATGCGCGCCCGCCTGGCGGAGCAGGCCGAGCGCTCGGCCCGGGCCGATCAATTGGCGCAGGAGAACGCCCGCCTGCGTGCGCTGCTCGAACTGCGGCCCAAGGTCAGCGTGAAGACGCTGGCGGCCGAGGTGCTGTACGAGGCGCCGGACCCTTTTTCGCACAAGCTGTTCCTGGACCGCGGCAGCCAGCACGGTGTGGTCGCCGGCGCGCCGGTGATCAACGAGGCCGGCGTGCTGGGGCAGGTGACGCGGGTCTACCCGTTCTCGGCCGAGGTCACGCTGCTGGTCGACAAGGACGCCGCCATTCCGGTGGTCAACACCCGCACCCAGCACCGCAGCGCGGCTTTCGGCAATGGCGACGGCAGCACGATGGAGTTGCGCTTCGTCGGCGGCAACGACGACGTTCAGGCCGGCGACATGCTGACCACCAGCGGCACCGACGGCGTCTACCCGCCCGGCCTGCCGGTGGCCAAGGTGGCCGCGGTCGACCGGCGTGCCGACTCGGCCTTTGCCCGCATCGCGCTGGCGCCGACCGCCTTGCCCGATGGCGTGCGCCACGTGCTGGTGCTGGAGCCCTTGAGCGCGCAGCTGCCGGCGCGGCCCGAGCCACCGCCGGAGCCCGAGAACACACGCCCGCGCCGAGGCAACCGGCGATGAGGAGCCCATGATGATCATGCCGCGCGGCGACCAGCTGCTGTTGCCGGTCAACCCTCTGTTCCTGTGGTTCACGCTGTTGCTGGCCTTTGCGCTGAACATCGTGCCGATGGGCCGCAGCGCCGCGATGCCCGACCTGGTGGCATTGACGCTGGTGTTCTGGAACGTGCACCAACCGCGCCGCGTCGGCATCGGCTGGGCCTTCCTGTTCGGGTTGCTGATGGACGTGCACCAGGGCGCGCTGCTGGGCCAGCATGCACTGGCCTACACGGTGCTCAGCTACCTGGCGATCATGGTCCACCGCCGCTTGGTGTGGTTCGGCCTGCTGCAGCAGATGCTGCAGGTGCTGCCGCTGTTCCTGGCCGCCCATGTGGCCTCGCTGCTGGTGCGGCTGGTGGTCGGCGACAGCTTTCCGGGCTGGACGCTGTTCATCGCACCGTTCATCGAGGCCGCGCTGTGGCCCGTGGCCAGCGCGCTGATGCTGGCACCGCAACGCCGCCCGCCGGACCCGGACAAGAACCGCCCGCTGTGAGCCCTGCGTGACGGAGTTAAAGGACCTTGCACGCGAGCTGGATCGCTTCCGGCTGCGCATCCTGGCCGCGGCGCTGTTCGTGCTGCTCGGCTTCGGCCTGCTGACCGCGCGCCTGGTCTACCTGCAGGTGATTCGCCACGACGAGCTGTCGATCAGGGCCGAGGCCAACCGCACGGCCATCGTGCCGATCGTGCCGAACCGCGGCCGCATCGTCGACCGCCATGGTGTCGTGCTGGCCAACAACTACACCGCCTACACGCTGGAGATCATGCCGAGCAAGGTCGACGACCTGGAGGCGACGATCAACGGCCTGGCCGAGCTGGTCGACATCCGGCCCAGCGACCGGCGACGCTTCAAGCGCCAGCTGGAGGAGAGCAAGAGCTTCGAGTCGCTGCCGATCCGCAACCGGCTGTCGGAAACCGAGATGGCGCGCTTCATCGCGCAACGCTTCCGCTTCCCCGGGGTCGACATCAAGGCGCGCCTGTTCCGCAACTACCCGTTGGGCGAGACGGGCAGCCACCTGATCGGCTACATCGGGCGCATCAACCAGACCGAAAAACAGGCGATGGAGGACTGGGAAGAAGAAGCCCAGGCCAACTACCGCGGCACCGAGTACATCGGCAAGCTGGGGCTGGAGCAGTCGTACGAGAGCGAGTTGCATGGCCGCACCGGTGTCGAGCAGGTCGAGACGTCGGCCGGCGGCCGCGCGATGCGCCGACTCAACAGCAAGCCCTCGACCCCGGGCAACACGCTGATCCTGTCGATCGACATCAAGCTGCAGGCGCTGGTCGAGCAGCTGTTCGGTGAGCGCCGCGGTGCGCTGGTCGCAATCGACCCGCGCAACGGCGAGGTGCTGGCCTTCGTCTCCAAGCCGACCTTCGACCCGAACCTGTTCGTCGACGGCATCGACCAGGAGAACTGGTCGGCGCTGAACGAGAACATCGACAAGCCGCTGTTGAACCGTGCGATCCGCGGCACCTACCCGCCAGGCTCGACCTTCAAGCCTTTCATGGCGATGGCCGCACTGAACTCGGGCAAGCGCGCCGCCAGCACGGTGATCATGGACAACCTGACCTACAGCTTCGGCGGCCGCACCTTTGGCAGCCCCGAGACCGACCGCGCCGGCCCGAAAGACATGCGTGCGGCGATCGTGACATCGAGCAACGTCTACTTTTACAGCCTGGCCAACGAGATGGGCGTGGACCTGATCCACGACCAGCTGGAGCCCTTTGGCCTGGGCCGCAAGACCGACATCGACATGGAAGGCGAGCTGACCGGCGACCTGCCGTCGACCGAGTGGAAGCGGCGCAAGTTCAAGAAGCCAGAGCAGCAGAAGTGGTACGCCGGCGAGACGATCTCGCTGGGCATCGGCCAGGGCTACAACAACTTCACGATGCTGCAGATGGCCACCGCGGTATCGACGCTGTCGTCGGGCGGCCAGCGCTTCAAGCCGCGCCTGGTGCACGAGGTCGAAGACATGGTCAGCGGCGAAAAGCGCAGCATCTCGTCACAGGCGCTGGAGCCGATCGGCCTGAAGCCGGACCAGGTCGCGGTGATCCGCGATGCGATGAACGGCGTGACGATCGCCGGCACCTCGGCCCGCGTGTTTGCCGGCGCCGGCTACCAAAGCGGCGGCAAGACCGGCACCGCCCAGGCGGTAGGGGCACGGCAGAACGAGAAATACAGCGCTACCCGCACGGCGGAGCATCTGCGAGACCATTCGCTCTACATCGCCTTCGCACCGCTGGACGAACCACGGGTCGCGCTGGCGGTGATCGTGGAGAACGCGGGCTGGGGTTCGGGCGCCGCAGCGCCAATCGCCCGCCGTGTGCTGGACTATTTGCTGATGGACCAATACCCGAGCGAAGAAGACATCGCGCTGGTGCGTGAAGGCAAGGGCGTGGCGCCGATCGGTGCATCGCGCAAGCCGGCCGACGTGGCGTTGCCAACCGGCGTGGGTGCGTCGGTGGCGATGGGGCTGGTGGCGGCGCCGGACCCGGCGGCCAGCGCCGCGGCAGCCTCGGCTGCAGGCGCGGTGAAATCAGCGGCAGTCCCCGCTTCGGGCGCGGCCAGTCGCACAGTCGGCTTGCTTCCCAAAGCCGCGGCCTCACCGGCATCCGCCCCCTCGGCCGCGCGTGTCGCAGCGCCGGCCGCATCTCGCCCCGCCGCCCCGGCTTCAGCCACCGCCTCTGGAGGCCAACCATGAGCGTGGTGCTGGAACGTCCGCCGCTGTGGCAGCGCATCCTGCCGGTGTTCTCCGGCTTCGACCTGCCGCTGTTGCTGGGCCTGCTGGTGCTGGGTGGCCTGGGGCTGCTGACGATGTATTCGGCCGGCTACGACCACGGCACCCGCTTCGTCGACCACGGTCGCAACATGCTGCTCGCGCTGCTGCTGCTGTTCCTGGTGGCACAGGTGCCGCCGCAGCGGCTGATGCGCGTCGCTGTGCCGCTGTACACCGTCGGGGTGGCGCTGCTGATCGCCACGGCCTTGTTCGGCGTGACCAAGAAGGGCGCGCAGCGCTGGCTCAACGTCGGCGTCGTGATCCAACCCAGTGAGCTGATGAAGCTGGCGATGCCGCTGATGCTGGCCTGGTGGTTCCAGAAGCGCGAAAGCCAGTTGCGCACGCTGGACTTCGCGGTCGCCGGCGCACTGCTGCTGGTGCCTGTCGGATTGGTGGTCAAGCAGCCGGACCTGGGCACCGCGATCCTGATCCTCTCAGGCGGGCTGTACGTCATCTACTTCGCCGGCCTCAGCTGGCGTCTGATCCTGCCGGTGCTGCTGGCCGGCGTGCTGGCCATCGGTGCGCTGGTGTTCTCGGCCGACCAGATCTGCCAGGACGACGTCAAATGGCCGCTGCTGCGCGACTACCAGAAGCACCGCGTCTGCACGCTGTTAGACCCGACGACTGACCCGCTCGGCAAAGGCTTCCACATCATCCAGGGCATGATCGCGATCGGCTCCGGCGGGCCCACCGGCAAGGGCTTCATGAAGGGCACGCAGACGCACCTGGAGTTCATCCCCGAGCGCACCACCGACTTCATCTTCGCCGCCTATGCCGAAGAATTCGGCCTGCTTGGCACGCTGAGCCTGATCGCCTGCTTCAGCTTCGTGCTGATACGCGGCCTGCTCATCGCGGCGGAGGCGCCCACCGTCTTCACCCGGCTGCTCGGCGGCGCTTTGACGCTGAGCTTCTTCACCTACGCGATGGTGAACATGGGGATGGTCAGCGGCATCCTGCCCGTGGTGGGCATCCCCTTGCCGTTCATCAGCTACGGCGGCACCGCGATGGTCACCCTTGGCCTGGCGCTGGGCATGCTGATGTCGATCGCCAAGAGCCGGCGCCTGATGCAGAGCTGAACCAAGTGACGTACGTCACGGGTAGCTAACTTTTCAGTTCAGCGCCACGTCGCTGTTACATCCCTTGAGTAAGGGAGAGCTTTCGACACCTCTCGTCACTAGACTGCGCCGCGGCACGACAGCCGGTGCGCAACGGATGTCGTGCCGCCAAAAACCATACTGATTGACTTTCGGAGCACCCTTACATGTCGAAGTTCTCGATGATTTCCGTCGCCGTTCTGGCCCTGGCCGCTGGCGCCGCCCAAGCCGCCAAGATCCCCGCCAACATCAAGTTCGATAACTACTGCGACGGTTTCACCAACCTGACCGTCAGTGGCGGCTACGTGACCGGCCAGCGCGACTTCACCAACTGCGGCACCTACACGCCCGACGCCGTCATGGGCCCGACCGGCAAGCTCCTGGCCGGCAGCCTGGTCAAGGGCTACGCCCTGACCGAAGCCAGCGCCGTGCAGTTCGGCAGCACCTACGGCTGGGTCGTCAACGCCGACGGCACCTGGTCCGTGTTCGCGACCGAAACCGGCACCCTGATCAACAGCGGCACCTGGTCCGCTGGCTACCCGCTGACCGGCGCCAAGGCCGGCGGCAAGGTGTCGACCACCAAGTGATTTCGCGTCAGCGTTGATCCGGTGAGGCGTCGCTCGGTCCGGACCGGGCCGGCGCCTGCACCGGGAAGCGCACCGTGAACACCGTCCCCGGCCCTCCGGCCGGGGACCCCGCCGAGAGCCGCGCCTGGTCGATGGTGACCGTCGCCTGGTGCTTGTCGGCAATCTCGCGCACGATGGCCAGCCCCAAGCCGCTGCCATCCACGTTCGTGCCCAGCGCACGGTAGAACGGCTGGAACACCAGCTCGCGTTCCGCTTCGGCAATGCCGGGGCCGTTGTCCTCCACCTGCAGCACCAGCACCTGGCCGAACGGGTCGGGCGTCACTCGCACCGTGACCGTGCCCCCTTCGGGCGTGTACTGCAACGCGTTGTCGACCAGGTTGCGGATCATCTCGCGCACCAGGATCGGTTGGCCGCGCAAGCGCGGCGCCGCATCGCCGCTGACCTCGGGGCCCTCGTAGCCCAGGTCGATGCGCTTGTCCATCGCCTTCGGCACGAAGTCCTGCACCGTGTCGACGGCCAGGCGGACCAGACTGAAGTCCTGCGCCTTGCGCGCCGATTCCACGTCTTCCGCCCGCGCCATCGCCAACAGCTGGTTGACCATGTGCGCCGCACGCTGGCTCGAGCGGGCGATGTGCTGCAGCGAACGCTTGATCGACTGCGCATCGCCGGTGCCGCTGTCGATTTCGCGCTGGGCCAGTTCGGCCTGCGTGCGCAGGCCCGCCAACGGCGTCTTCAACTGGTGCGCCGCGTCGGCGAGAAAGTGTTTTTGCGTCGCCATCGACTGGTCGAGCCGGGTCAGCAGGTCGTTGATCGCGCGCACCAGCGGCGCCACCTCTTCCGGCACGTCGTGCTGATCGATCGGACTCAGGTCATGGCTTTGGCGGCGCTGGATGCGCTGCTGCAATTGGCTCAAGGGTGCGATGCCGCGTGCCAGCGCAAACCAGACCAGCAACACCGCCACCGGCAGGATCACGTACTGCGGCAGCAACACGCCCTTGATGATCTCGGTCGTCAACCGGCTGCGCTTTTCCATCGTCTCGCCGACCTGCACCAGGCCGATGCGCAGCGGCTCGCCGGGCGCCGGCACCAGGCGCAGGCTGGCCACCCGCACCGGTTCGTTCTGGATCATCTCGTCGCGGAACTGCACCTCGCCGACAGGCGGCGGAATCGTGGGGTCGGTGTCCGGCGTCGGCAGCTCGCGGTCGCCGGCCAACAGATCGCCCTGTTCGCCCAGGACCTGAAAGTAGACCCGGTCGACATCGTCGCTGCGCAACAGGGCAGCCGCCGACTCGGGCAGGCGCAAGGCTTTGTCGTGCGGCAAGTTGGCCTCGGCCGCCACCATCTGGCGCGCGATCATGCGCGTCAACTGCGCCAGGTCGCGGTCGTACGGGCGGGCGGCGATGTTCTGCGCCACCAGCCAGGTCAGCGCCGCGCTCATCGGCCACAGCAGCAGCAGCGGCACCAGCATCCAGTCGAGGATCTCGCCGAACAGCGACCGTTGTTCACGGGACATGGTGCCCCCACGCCATCAATGAAGCCCCCACGCCCGCTCCAGCGGGCTGCCCCCCAAGGGGGCTCGCGCAGCGGACCGGCAGAGCCGGATCCGCGCACGCCACTTGGGGGGCCTGGCGCTGCGCGCCGCGGCCGTTGCGCTAGCTCTGGATTTTTTCAAGGCAATAGCCGAGGCCCCGCACCGTAGCGATGCGGATCGGACCCTGCTCGATCTTCTTGCGCAGGCGGTGGATGTAGACCTCGATGGCGTTGTTGCTGACCTCTTCGCCCCACTCGCACAGGCGAGCGACCAACTGGTCCTTGCTGACCAGGCGGCCGGCACGCTGCAGCAGCACTTCCAGCAGGCTGATCTCGCGCGCCGACAACTCGATCATCTGGTCGTTGATGTAGGCCACGCGGCCAGTGGCATCAAAACTCAACGGCCCGTGCTTGATGACGCTGGATGCCGTGCCCAGGCCACGGCGCGTCAAAGCACGCACACGCGCTTCGAGCTCCTGCAGCGAGAAGGGCTTGGCCATGTAGTCGTCGGCGCCCAGGTCCAGCCCCTTGACGCGCTGCTCGACCGAATCGGCCGCCGTCAGGATCAGCACCGGCATGCTGGAGCCGCGGGCGYGCAACTTGCGCAGCACCTCCAGCCCGTGCAGGCGGGGCAAGCCCAGGTCCAGGATCACCAGGTCGAATTCATGCGAAGCGAGCGCGGCATCAGCTTCGCTGCCGGTCGCCACATGGTCGACCGCATAGCCGGTGCCGCGCAGCGAGCGCAGCAGCCCGTCGGCCAGCACCTGGTCATCTTCGGCAATCAGAATGCGCATCGGCCTTGTCTCCT
Organism: Ideonella sp. P3_A4; assembly: GCF_056403075.1. NCBI lineage: Bacteria > Pseudomonadati > Pseudomonadota > Betaproteobacteria > Burkholderiales > Sphaerotilaceae > Ideonella > Ideonella sp. P3_A4. The sequence continues at coordinate 7,533 of NZ_JBFUGE010000082.1, forward strand.
TGCGGTGGCTCTTGAGGGCCCGAAAGCTGCGCTTCGGCCGCCGGCTTGGGCGATTCTAGGGAGCCACCCTGTCCCCAGGTTGACGGCCGACAAGGCCTGAAAATCCACTGTACAGATATCCAGCTTCTGACATAATCGGCCCCATTCTGCTGACTACCGATCGAATCGAATGAGGAGGCCCGCCACCATGGATGCACCTGTGAAAAACCTGAACACCGAGAAGTCCAAGGCCCTGGCGGCCGCGTTGGCCCAGATCGAAAAGCAGTTCGGCAAGGGCTCGATCATGCGCCTGGGCGAAGGCGAGGTGATCGAAGACATCGAGGTCRTCTCCACCGGCTCGCTCGGCCTGGACATCGCCCTGGGCGTCGGCGGCCTGCCGCGCGGCCGGGTGGTCGAGATCTACGGCCCGGAATCGTCGGGCAAGACCACGCTGACGCTGCAGGTCGTGGCCGAGATGCAAAAGAAGGGCGGCGTGGCCGCCTTCATCGACGCCGAACACGCGCTCGACATCGGGTACGCACAGAAGCTGGGCGTCAACCTGCAAGAGCTGCTGATCAGCCAGCCCGACACCGGCGAGCAGGCGCTCGAAATCGTCGACTCGCTGGTCCGCTCCGGCGCGGTCGACCTGGTGATCGTCGACTCGGTCGCCGCGCTGACGCCCAAGGCCGAGCTCGAAGGCGAGATGGGCGACAGCCTGCCAGGCCTGCAAGCCCGCCTGATGAGCCAGGCGCTGCGCAAGCTGACCGCGACGATCAAGAAGTCGAACTGCATGGTGATCTTCATCAACCAGATCCGGATGAAGATCGGCGTGATGTTCGGCAGCCCCGAAACCACCACCGGCGGCAATGCACTGAAGTTCTACTGCTCGGTTCGCCTGGACATCCGCCGCATCGGATCGATCAAGAAGGGCGAAGAGATCATCGGCAACGAGACCCGCGTCAAGGTCGTCAAGAACAAGGTCGCGCCCCCGTTCAAGGAAGCCGAGTTCGACATCCTCTACGGTGAAGGCATCAGCCGCGAAGGCGAGATCATCGACCTCGGCGTGGCCGCCAAGATCGTCGAGAAGTCCGGCTCCTGGTACGCCTACAACGGCGAGAAGATCGGCCAGGGCAAGGACAACTCGCGCGAGTTCCTGCGCGAGAACCCTGCGCTGGCGCACGAGATCGAGAACAAGGTGCGCGAAGCGATGGGCGTGCCGCTGCTGGCTGACTTGGCCAGCGAAGCGCCCGCCAAGTAAGGTGCCCAAGCCCGGCGGCCGCTCAGGTGGCCACCGGGCAACGTGACATGAGGGCGATGTGAAACGCCCACCTCTCAGCCTGAAGGCGCAAGCCCTGGCGCTGCTGGCGCGGCGCGAGCACAGCCGGGCCGAGTTGCGCGGCAAGCTGCTGGCCCATGCCCGCAAGCGCGCTCAGGCGCAAGCGGCAGAGGCCGCACGCGAAGCGGCGCTCGGCCCGCGCGATCCGTGGGACCTGCCCGACGAGACGGTGCCGGCCGACGTCGCAGAGGCTTACGACGCCGAGGCGGCAGCTGCCGAAATCGACACATTGCTCGACGCACTCGAAGCCGCGCGCCACCTCAGTGACGCGCGCTTCGCCGAAAGCCGCGTCCACACCCGCGCCAAGCGCCAAGGCACCGCCCGCATCAAGCAAGAGCTGGCCCGCCACGGCGTCCAGATGGATCCCGACACCGCCCGCCAGCTGCGCGACACCGAGCTGGAGCGCGCCCGCGAGGTCTGGCGCCGCAAATACGGCGGCGAGCCGACGACCGAGCCGGCCGAACGGGCGCGCCAGATGCGGTTCCTGGCCGCGCGGGGTTTTGCCGGCGACGTGGTGCGCCGCGTGGTCGGCGGCCGCGAGGACGAATAGACACTCGGCGCACTCGCTTCGGGGCGCTACGGCCACCACGTATGTTGCGTTGCAGCACGCGTGCTACAGTGAAAAACTGCCCGCCGGGCCCCCGATCCAGGGCTGGTCCGCGGCGCACCCGCTGTTTTGCCAATGCCGCTGCCCCCCGCCGACCCCCAACGCCAGCTCAAGCACCAGCGTTCGATCCAGGTCCAGGCCTATGCGCGCAGCGATGGCTTGTGGGAGATCGACGCCACGGTGCTCGACAGCAAGACCCGCCCGACCGGCGCCCCCGGCCGCGAGCGCCCCGCTGGCGAACCGATCCATGACCTGCATCTGCGCATCGTCGTCGACACCAGTTTCAACATCGTCGCGGCCGGCGCTGAATCCCTGGCCATGCCCTACCCCGGTCATTGCGACCAGCATGGCGACCGCTACGGCGCGCTGGCTGGCCTGAACCTGATGCGCGGCTTCAAGCGCGCCGTGCGCGAGCGCCTGGGCGGCGTGCAAGGCTGCACTCACCTGTCAGAACTGGCCGATGTGCTGCCCACCGCGGTCGTCCAAGCCTTCGCTGGCGATGTACTGAAAGTGCATCCCGACAGCGACACCCAACCCTTCCAGCTCGACCGCTGCCATGCGCTGGCGGCCGACGGTGAAGCCGTGCGTCTTTATTACCCCCGTTGGTACCGTCAGCCCGGTGCCAACAAACTGACGCAAAATCCGACGCCGGCATCCGGACCGGCCGCCGCCGGCGGCGATTGAGCACCTCGCTCCGTCGCCACCCGCTTTCGTCCTGAACTCACGAAACCAGCCCCATGAAGATCCACGAATACCAAGGCAAGGAACTCCTGCGCCAGTTCGATGTGCCGGTGCCCCGCGGCTACCCGGCATTCACCGTGCAGGAGGCCACCGAGGCCGCACAAAAGCTGGGCGGTGCCGTCTGGGTCGTCAAGGCTCAGATCCACGCGGGCGGCCGCGGCAAGGGCGGCGGCGTCAAGCTGGCCAAGTCCATGGATGACGTCAAGGCGATCTCCGGCCAGATCCTCGGCATGCAGCTGAAGACCCACCAGACCGGCCCGGAAGGCCAGAAGGTGCGGCGCCTGTACATCGAAGAAGGCGCGGACATCCAGAAGGAGTTCTACGTCTCCCTCGTGACCGACCGCGCCTCGCAAAAGGTCGCGCTGATCTGCTCGAGCGAAGGCGGCATGGACATCGAGGAGGTCGCCCATTCGACCCCCGAGAAGATCATCACCGAGCTGGTCGACCCGCTGGTCGGCCTGACCGACGCGCAAGTCAAGAAGATCGCCGCGGCCGTCGGCATGACCGGCAACACGGTCGACCAGGCCGTGACGCTGTTCAAGAACCTGTACCGCTGCTACATGGAGACGGATGCCTCGCTGGTCGAGATCAACCCGMTCAACCGTGACAGCAAGGGCAACCTGATCGCGCTGGACGCGAAGTTCAACTTCGACTCCAACGCGCTGTTCCGCCACCCCGAGATCGTCGCTTATCGCGACCTCGACGAGGAAGACGCGGCCGAGATCGAGGCCAGCAAGTTCGACCTCGCGTACATCTCGCTCGACGGCAACATCGGCTGCCTGGTCAACGGCGCGGGCCTCGCGATGGCGACGATGGACACCATCAAGCTGTTCGGCGGAGAGCCGGCCAACTTCCTGGACGTGGGCGGTGGCGCGACGGCCGAGAAGGTCACCGAAGCCTTCAAGATCATGCTGAAGAACCCGGACGTCAAAGGCATCCTGGTCAACATCTTCGGCGGCATCATGAAGTGCGACACCATCGCCGACGGCGTGATCGCGGCTTGCAAGGCGGTGAACCTGTCGGTGCCGCTGGTGGTGCGCATGAAGGGCACCAACGAAGACCTGGGCAAGAAGATGCTGGCCGACTCGGGCCTGCCCATCATCAGCGCAGACACGATGGCCGAAGCCGCGACGAAGATCGTCGCCGCCGTGAAGTAAACGCCCAGGAGCGAACGAGATGTCGATTTACATCAACAAAGACACCAAGGTCATCACCCAGGGCATCACGGGCAAGACCGGGCAGTTCCACACCCGCGGCTGCCGCGACTACGCCAACGGCAAGAACTGCTTCGTCGCCGGCGTGAACCCGAAGAAGGCCGGCGAAGACTTCGAAGGCATTCCGATCTACGCCAGCGTGAAGGAAGCCGCCGGCCAGACCGGCGCGACCGTCAGCGTGATCTACGTGCCGCCCGCGGGCGCCGCCGCCGCGATCTGGGAAGCCGTCGAGGCCGACCTGGACCTGGCGATCTGCATCACCGAAGGCATTCCCGTGCGCGACATGCTGGAAGTGCGCAACAAGATGAAGGCCAAGGAAGCCGCCGGCGGCAAGCGCACGCTGCTGCTGGGCCCGAACTGCCCGGGCCTGATCACGCCGGAMGAAATCAAGATCGGCATCATGCCGGGCCACATCCACCGCAAGGGCCGCATCGGCGTGGTCTCRCGYTCRGGSACSYTGACSTATGAAGCGGTGGCRCAGCTGACYGAGATCGGCCTCGGCCARTCGTCGGCGGTCGGCATCGGCGGCGAYCCGATCAACGGCCTCAAGCACATCGACGTGATGAAGGCCTTCAACGACGACCCGGACACCGACGCGGTCATCATGATCGGTGAGATCGGCGGCCCCGATGAAGCCGAGGCTGCGCGCTGGTGCAAGGCCAACATGAAGAAGCCGATCGTCGGCTTCATCGCCGGTGTCACCGCCCCCCCGGGCAAGCGCATGGGCCATGCCGGTGCGCTGATCAGTGGCGGCGCCGACACGGCCGACGCCAAGCTGGCAGTCATGGAAGAGTGCGGCTTCACGATCACCCGCAACCCGTCGGAGATGGCCAAGCTGCTCAAGGGCCTGCTCTGATCTCGTGACGCCGCGTTCGTAGTTGTACGAACGCGACGCGGCGCGCCCGAACCTACACTTCAGCGCGCTCGATCGAAAGAGGGCTTCGCGCCCTCTTTTTTATTCCGCTTTCTGCTGCGACGCACGTTTTCCGGGGCCACGATGGACTTCACTTCCGCCGCCTTCTGGGCCGCCCTCGGCTCGATCATCTGGGTCAACATCCTGCTGTCCGGCGACAACGCGGTGGTGATCGCACTGGCCGCCCGCAGCCTGCCGCCGCATCAGCAGAAGAAGGCGATCTTCTTCGGCAGTGCCGCCGCGATCGTGATGCGGATCGTGCTGACCCTGATCGCGGTCGAGATGCTCAAGTGGCCGTGGCTGAAGATCGTCGGCGGTGTGCTGCTGGTCTACATCGGCGTCTCACTGCTGCTGGAAGAAGGTGAGGGCGAAGATGGAGACGGCAACACCGAGAACACCGGACTGCTCGCCGCCATCCGCACCATCCTGGTGGCCGACCTGGTGATGAGCCTGGACAACGTGCTGGCCGTGGCCGCCGCGGCCAAGGGCGACACGGTGCTGCTGGTGTTGGGCCTGGCGATCAGCATTCCGCTGATCATCTTTGGTTCGACCCTGTTGCTGAAGGTGATGGAACGCTTCCCGATCATCATCACCTTGGGCGCAGCGCTGCTGGGCTGGCTGGCGGGAGAAATGATTCTGACCGACCCGGCCGTCGTGACGCGCTTCGGCGAATTGCCACACACCACGCAGTACCTCGGCGCCGCCATCGGCGCGGCACTGGTCGTGGCCCTGGGGCTGATCATCAAGCGGCGCCAACACGCCCAACCGGCCTGAAACCCGGCTGACACCTTGGCGACATACCGCTGTCACCCGTTTCGGCGGCAAGCGGTCACCAGCGCTGACAATGCGGCGAAAACGCCTGTGATAAGGTGGTTGCAACCACGCACGCATTGGGGGGTTCAAGCGAATGGGTGGCAACGGAACCACGTTCTGGAGCCGGGCGCTACGGCGCCATTGGCCGTGGCAGCGCGATCGCCAGCTGCCGCCACCGTCGGCCATGGCCGATGCCAGCGAGATGCCAGGCGTCACCGTTGGCGGCTACCCGCTGGTGCGAACCTTCGCCCACGGCGCCTTGGGTGAACTGCACCTCGCGACCGACCCCGACAGCGGCGCGCCGGTCGCGGTCAAGACCGTGCGCTTGCACCATGGTGAGCTGACCCGTGACCGCTTCCTGCGCGAGTCGCAGGCCGCAGGGCGCCTGCGCCATCCGGGCATCGTGCGCACCCGTGGCGCGGGGATCGAAGGCCATGGCGACAGCGCGGTCGGCTGGATCGCGATGGAGTGGGTGCCGGGCAGCGACCTCGCACGCTATGCCGCCGCGTCGCGGCTGCTGCCCGAACCGCTGGTCATTGAGCTGATGGCCCAGGCCGCGGATGCACTGGCGCATGCCCACACCCAGGGCGTGGTCCACCGCGACATCAAGCCCGCCAACCTGCTGTTCAGCCCCGGCCGGGCTGTCTTGAAGATTGCAGATTTCGGCTGTGCCCACCTGAGCGATGCCGAGCGCAGCCGCAGTGGCGTGCTGGCCGGCACCCCGGTCTACATGGCGCCCGAACAGTTGGCCGGCGCGCCGGTCGATGGCCGTTGCGACCTGTATGCGCTGGGCGTGGTGTTGTTCGAACTGCTGACCGGTCGGCTGCCGTTCGAAGCCGCCTCGATGGGCGACCTGCTGCTGGCCATCACCACACAGCCGGCGCCGTCTTTGACCGCGTTGCGGCCCGACCTGCCGACCGAGCTCTCGACCCTGGTCGCCCGGCTGCTGGCCAAACGGCCCGACGACCGGCCGTCCGACGGTGCGGCACTGGCTCGCGAACTGCGTCACGTCGGCACGGCGCTGCGCGCGGCCTTGGTTTCTCCCGGTGCGTCAGGACCCACCAGCACAGGCACAATGGCTGTCCCCCCGACCGCGACGCCGTCTTGAACGCGACACCGCCCGTGAGCATGCAACTCGAGTTCTTCAGTGCGCTGGACACTGGCCGCGCGCGAAGCAATAACGAGGACGCAGTACGGGTCGACGAAACCCTGGCTTTGGCGGTGCTGGCGGACGGCATGGGCGGCTACAACGCCGGCGAAGTGGCCAGCGCGATGGCCGTCGAATGCGTCTGCGAGGACATCGCCCGCTGGCTCTCCGAGCCGAGCGCCGCGCGCGATGAAGAAGAGATCCGCCAAGCCATGATGGCCAGCGCGCAGCATGCCAACCAGGTCGTCTACGACGCCTCGCAAAGCCGGGCCGAATACGCCGGCATGGGCACGACGCTGGTCAGCGCGCTGTTCAACGACGACAGGCTCTGGGTCGGCCACATCGGCGACTCACGCGCCTACCGGCTCCGCGGCGGCAAGCTTGAACAGCTGAGCCGGGACCATTCTTTGCTCCAGGAGCAGATCGATGCCGGTCTGTTGACGCCGGAGGAAGCGGTCTACTCGATGAACCGCAACCTGGTGACGAGAGCCGTGGGCGTCGAGCCGGCGGTCGAACTGGAGGTCGTCGGGCACGAATTGCGCCCTGGCGACCTGGTGATGCTGTGCTCGGATGGTCTGTCGGACATGCTGCCCGACGCCGCCATTGCGCAGGTGATGCGTGCAAGCGACAGTTTGGAGGCCACCGCGAACGCGCTCATTGCTGCTGCCAATGCAGCGGGTGGGCGGGATAATATCTCGGTGGTCCTGGTACGCGCCAAAGGGGGAGCCGCCCACGCCGGGCGTGCATGGTGGCCGTTCCGCCGCGCCTGAGGGGGCAAGGTGGTTCACGCGTAGGTCGAACCTGCGGGTTCGAACTGTGACAACAAGAGGACAGGCATGGGCAAGCTGGTCGTTTCGCTAGACAACGTCGTGATCAAGGAAGTGCCGATCTCCAAAGATCGGACGACACTGGGCCGTCGCCCGTACAACGACATCGTGATCGACAACCTCGCCGTCAGCGGCGAGCATGCGGTGATGCTGGCGGTGGGCCATGACGTCTTCATCGAAGACCTCAACAGCACCAACGGGACCTACATCAACGGCAAGGCGATCAAGAAGCAGCTGCTGGTGCACAACGACACCGTCGAGATCGGCAAGTACCGCATCAAGTACCTGGTCGACGAGGTGCCCGACTACGAGAAAACGATGGTCCTGCGCCCGGGCTTCAACCCGGCCAACCCGGTGACCATTCCACCGCCGGTGCACTCGATGATCCCGGCCTCGATCAAGGTGCTCAACGGCGGCGCCGCGGGCCGCGAAGTACTGCTGACCAAGGCCGTCACCACCGTCGGCAAACCGGGCGTGCAGGTGGCCTCGATCGCCAAGCGGCCCACCGGCTATGTGCTGTCGCATGTCGAAGGCGTGTCGCACCCGACTGTCAACGGCAGCCCCGTCGGCGACGGCGTGATCTCGCTGAAGAACGGCGACATCATCGACCTGGCCGGCACCCAGATGCAGTTCATCCAGGGCTGAGCGCCAGCCAATCGCACAAGCGTCCCGGCGGTGGCGCTTGTCGCGAACGTGATGCTGTTCACACCTGCTGACAATGCAGGGCCCAGGCGGCAAATGTGACAGCCGATCTGGGCACTTGGCATCTTGCGCTGCGGCGCCGCCCGCAGCACCATGGGGCCGATGCGCCGGCGATCCTGGCGCGCTGACCTGCGCCTCGGGCGCCACCCACCTTGCCGTCCGTCACCTTTTCGGCGCCCGCGCCCGTCGCTGCCGCATGAACATCCGCATCCTCGGCTGCTCCGGCTCGATCGCCCAGGGCTGTCGAACCACCAGCTTCCTGCTCGACGACGACGTGTTGATCGACGCCGGCACGGGCGTTGGCGACTTGACGCTCGACGAACTGGCGCGCATCGACCACATCCTGCTCAGCCACTCGCACCTGGACCACGTACTGGGTGTGCCGCTGTTGGCTGACAGCGTGATGCGCCGCCGCCAGGGCCGCGCCCCGATCCAGGTCCATGCCCTGGCTGAAACACTGCAAGTGCTGCGCCAGCACCTGTTCAACGACCTGCTGTGGCCTGATTTCACCCGCCTGCCCAGCGCCAGCCAACCCGTGCTGCAACTGCAGCCCCTCAAGGTCGGCCAGACGCTGCATCTGGGCGCCGCCCAGCGAGCTATCGACGTGCTGCCTGCGGCGCACGCCGTGCCAGCCTGCGGCTATGCCGTCAATGCACCCAGCGGTCGCTGCTGGGTCTATACAGGAGACACCGGCCCGAACCCATCGCTGTGGGCGGCCCTGGCGGGGCGCCCGGTGGCGCAACTGGTGATCGAAGTGGCCTTTGCCGAAAGCGAGCGCGCCATCGCCGCCGACAGCCGCCACCATTGCCCCTCATCGCTGGCCGACGAGTTGCGCCACGTGCCCGAGGGTACCGACGTGCTGCTGACCCACATCAAGCCAGGCGAGCTGGACACCATCCGCGCCGACCTGGCCCGGCGCCTGCCCGGCCGGCGCCTGCAAGCCCTGGCCGCCGGCCAGACCTTGCACCTCGACTGACAAATTTCGTCACTTGAGGCCCGCATCGACAGAACTGGGCAGCGAAAAGCGACCAGATCCGTCAACGACAGTGCAAAGTTCACGCCAGACAAGCCCGAAAAAGCTGGCACGGGTTTCGCAATTAGGGGGATAAGGGCAAATCGAGCCCCCCAACGTTTTCCTCCCCCACCCGCTGATCAAGGAGTTTCACCATGAAGCGCGTCCAACAAGGTTTCACCCTCATCGAACTGATGATCGTCGTGGCGATCATCGGCATCCTGGCCGCCGTTGCGCTGCCGGCTTATCAGGACTACACGATCCGCTCGAAGGTTTCGGAAATCATCATTGCGGCGGACAAGTGCAAGACGTCTGTCGCCGAGTACTACCAATCGATGAACCAGACACTGCCCCCGACCGGCGCAGAGGCGGGCTGCGACACGCAAGCGACCCAATACGTCACCAGCCTGGCGGTTGCTACTGGCGTGATCACCGTGACCCCGAACGCCGCCAACCTGCCTCAGCTGACTGGTACCGTGTTCGTCCTGCAGCCGTCCCCGAACGTCTCCGACGCGGGCATTCTCGACTGGGCCTGCAATCAAGGCGCCGGCACGACGATCCTGCCGAAGTATCTGCCGGCAAACTGCCGCTGATCTCCAGCATTTTGGATGACCGCTAGGGCGCCGCGAGGCGCCCTTTTTCATTGGCACGGCACGCCATCGCAACTCTTGCTCAGCTGTCAAGACGGATCGAACCAAGTTCGAGGTAACAATCCAACGATGCTCGATGACATGCGAAGGGGTGGGGGCGTGGCCTTTGCGCTGCTGGTACTTGCAGTCGCCGCCCCCACTC
>NZ_JBFUGE010000083.1:0-17599 GCF_056403075.1 Ideonella sp. P3_A4
GTGGTGGCGACCGCGAATGGGGCCTGCGCCCGGAGGCACCACCACCACCCTGCAAGCACCGCCCGTGACATGGCACGCGCAGGCAAGACACCACCGTTCCATGGTGGGTGGCTTGGGGGTGCGGGCGCAGGCCCCATTCGCGGTCGCGCCAACGTTCGCACGCGCCAACGATGCTGACCGAGAGACGTCGGCAGGCCGCACACATTTCCCCGCGAGCGTGGGCCGAAGAACGCATCCCCGGGCCACCCACCACGCGCGACGCGTTGCAGGTGGAAAGAAACGCCGGAGATTCTGAGTGCGAGACCCGGACCACAACACCGCAGCACAGTGGCTGGCGACAAGACACCCCGCCATGCTGGTCGAAGTCATCGAAGCCCGCGGCTCCGTGCCTCGTGAAGCCGGCACGCGCATGCTGGTCAGAACCGACGAGGTGGCCGGCACCATCGGCGGCGGCCACCTCGAATGGCAGGCGATTGCAAAGGCTCGCGAGCGGCTGGCCGCCCATGACATCACCCCGCTGGACTGGCCCGTCGCCCTCGGCCCATCGCTCGGCCAATGCTGCGGCGGTGCGCTGACGCTGCGGCTGTCACCACTGACCGAATCAACCCTCGCGACCTGGCCAGCACCGCAGCCGCTGTTCCGTCTGCATCTGTTCGGCGCCGGCCATGTGGGACGAGCGCTGGTCCAGGTGCTGGCAGGCGTGCCCTGCGAGATCGTTTGGGTCGACGAACGGGAGAGCGAATTCCCCGCCGAGCCATCAGCCGAGCATGTGCAGCGCGTCTGCGTCGAGCCCGTCGAGGCCGAGGTGCCGAACGGCCGACCGGGCGACTTCTACCTGGTACTGACCCACAGCCATGCGCTGGACCTGGCGATCACCGAGGCGATCCTGCAGCGAGGCGACTTCGGCTGGTTCGGACTGATCGGCTCGGCCACCAAGCGGGCCCGCTTCGAGCATCGCTTGCGCGACCGAGGCATCGCCGAAGAGGTGCTCTCACGCATGGTCTGCCCGATTGGCCTGCCCGATATCGAGGGCAAGCAGCCTGGGGTCATCGCGGTGTCCGTAGCCGCCCAACTCCTCAGGATTTACCCTTAGTCAAACTGGGGATGCCGGCCGCACGAACGGTCAGGCCGCGTCATGCGATTTTCGAGCTTGGAACGGCCCTTTTAGCAGGAGAACAAGCATGGTCTGAGCTCATGCGGAAGGCTTCTGAGCTTTTCAGCTTGACTCGATCAACGTGCCAAGTTATGCCGAGGCCATGTATCGATAGCCGGTTTCCTCATAACCCGACGCTCACAATGCCGCCACGCAAAGGGCAGCGCAACGGCGACCGGTCCCGGTTTGCGCATTCATCGGGACGGGAGCAGTCGTGGAAATTGATGGCATGAGGGCCGTGGCCGGCCTGCTGGTCGGCACCATCGTCGGGATCACCGGCGTGGGTGGCGGGGCGCTGATGACGCCCTTGCTGGTGTTGATGTTCGGCATCGCGCCGCAAACCGCCGTCGGCACCGACCTGCTGTATGCGTCGATCACCAAGATGTTTGGCGTCGCGGTACACCAGAACCACGGCACCGTGGACTGGGGCATTGTCGGCCGCCTGGCGATGGGCAGCTTGCCCGCCGCGGCCGCCACGCTGGCCTGGATGCACTACAGCGACGCACACCAGGTCAAGAGCGGTTTCATCATCAGCGCGGTCGCGATCGCCCTGCTGATCACGGCTGYCGGCATGCTGGCCAAAGATTATCTGCACCGCGTCGGCCGCAGCCTGCGCGTGACCGACGCCAGCTACTTCAAGCACGTCCAGCCGGTGGCCACCGTGATCGCTGGCGTGGTGCTGGGTGTATTGGTCACGCTGACCTCGATCGGCGCCGGCGCGCTGGGCACCGTGATGCTGGTCTACCTGTACCCGATGCGGCTGAACGCGAGCAAGCTGGTCGGCACCGACCTGGCCCACGCCATCCCGTTGGCACTGATCGCCGGCCTGGGCCATCTGTCGCTCGGCCACACCGACTACAGCCTGCTGCTGAACCTGCTGATGGGCTCGATCCCGGGCGTGCTGATCGGCTCGTACATCAGCACCCGCGCCCCGCTGACCTTCATCCGCTACGCGATCGCCGGTGTTCTGGGCCTGGTGTCGCTGAAGATGTTCGGCCTGTTCTGACCTGACGGCTTCGAGGCGATAAGCCTGCCGGCGCAAGGCCCTTCCCCGGGACGCGCCGGCAGGCTTTTTCATTGGGGGCCGAGAATGCCGGGATGGCATCGCCCCTGCCCCTTCCGACCAGTGCACATGCAACCCGCAGCGGCGCACTGCACGCAGCGCCTTCCGCCGGACTGGACGAACCCTTCGAGCTACTGGCCGCCTGCCACGAGCGGGTGAAACGCTCGCTGGCGTTGCTGCTCAAACTCATCGCGCACGCCGAACAGCACGGGCCTGATGCCCAAGCCGCCGATGCTGCGCGCGACGTGCTGCGCTACTTCAACCTCGCCGCGCCGCTGCACCACGAAGACGAGGAAAGGCATCTCCTGCCGTTGCTCTACGCCAGCGAACGGGCCGAACTGGTCGAAGCAGCCGAGCAGATGTCCGCAGACCATCTGACCTTCCGCGCGCTGTGGGCGGAGCTGGCCATCGGTCTGCAAACCTTGGCCGACGGGCAGTTGCCTGACGACTTGCCCCGTTTGCGCCGCGAAGCTGAGAGCTTCGCTACGCTGCACGACAGCCATCTCGCCTTGGAAGACAAGCTGGTGTTTCCGGCCGCCGCGTCACTGGCCGGGCCCGCTACGCGGCAAGCCATGTCCGAGGACATGGCTGCACGCCGCGGCGTGAATCTGCCGCGTTAGGCCTTCGGCCGCTCAGGCCAGCGTGTAGGCCGTCTTCACCGTGGTGTAGAACTCGGCCGCATAGCGACCCTGCTCGCGCGGCCCGTAGCTCGAGCCTTTGCGGCCCCCGAACGGCACGTGGTAGTCGACACCCGCTGTCGGCAGGTTGACCATCACCATGCCGGCCTGCGCGTGGCGCTTGAAGTGCGTCGCGTACTTCAACGAGGTGGTCGCGATGCCGGCCGACAGGCCAAAGGCCGTGTCGTTGGCGAAGGCCAGCGCCTCTTCGTAATTCTTCGCGCGCAGCACACTGGCCACCGGGCCGAAGATTTCTTCGCGGTTGATGCGCATCGAGGCCGTGGTCTCGGTGAACAGCGCGGGCATCAGGTAGTGGCCGGGTGCGCCGTCGGCGTTGGTGGCCATGGCCTGGCCGCCAGCAGCGAGCTTGGCACCTTCGGCCTGACCGATCGCGATGTACTCCAGGTCTTGCGCCAGTTGGCTGTCATCGACCACCGGGCCGATGTCGGTGCCTTGCGCCCGCGCATCGCCGATCTTCAGCGCGGCCATCCGGTCGACCATCGCAGCGACGAAACGGTCGTGAATGCCTTCGGTGACGATGATGCGCGACGAGGCCGTGCAGCGCTGACCGGTAGAGAAGAAGCCGGAGTTGATCGCCGCACCGACCGCAACGCCCAGGTCGGCGTCGTCGAGCACGACGAACGGGTTCTTGCCACCCATCTCGAGTTGCACCTTGGCGCCACGGGCGACGGCCGCAGCTGCCACGCGCTTGCCGGTGGCGACTGAGCCGGTGAAGCTGATGCCGGCGACGCGATCGTCTTCGAGCAGCACCGCGCCCACGTCCGAGCCGCGGCCCATCACCAGGTTGAACACGCCCGGCGGGATGCCAGCACGCGACAGGATGTCGGCCAGTGCCCAGGCCGAACCCGGCACCAGCTCGGCCGGCTTGAAGACGACGCAGTTGCCGTAGGCCAGTGCCGGCGCGATCTTCCATGCAGGGATCGCGATCGGGAAGTTCCACGGCGTGATGATGCCGATCACGCCCAACGGTTCACGCGTGACCTCGACGCCGACGCCCGGCCGCACCGAGGGCACGACCTCGCCACCGGTGCGCAGTGCTTCACCGGCAAAGAACTTGAAGATGTTGCCGGCGCGGACGACCTCGCCCACGGCTTCGGGCAGTGTCTTGCCTTCTTCGCGCGCCAGCAGGTCACCCAGCTCGGCTTTGCGGGCCAGGATCTCGCTGCCCGCAGCATCCAGCGCGTCGAAGCGCTGCTGCGGCGTCGACAGGCTCCAGGCCGGGAACGCAGCATGCGCGGCAGCCACCGCTTCGAGCGCCTGCTCGCGGCCGGCGACCGTGTAGTCGCCCACCACGTCACGCGTGTCCGATGGGTTGATGTTGCGGTAGCTGCGCGGGCCTTCGGTCCAGGCGCCGCCGATCAGGTTCAGCTTCATGGGATCTCCTCTTTGGAATGGGAAGCGCCCGCGCGCAAAGGCGGCGGGCGGCATGGGCTGGATTGTGCGGCGACAGCGAGGGGCGCCGAACGGACGGCTACTGCGGACCGAGCCTGGCGATCAGTTTGGCGAGTGTGCCGACCTCGGCGGCCTTCAGGTCTGACAGCGGCGGACGTACCGGGCCGGCCGAGTGGCCGACGATCGTGGCGCCGGCCTTCACGATGGAAACCGCATAACCCTCGCCCTGATTGCGCAGCGCGATGTACGGCAGGAAGAAGTCGCGGATCAAGCGGTCGCAGGTCGCGCTGTCGCCGGCCGCGTGCGCGTTGTAGAAGTCCATCGCCGTCTTCGGGATGAAGTTGAAGACCGCGGACGAGTACACCGGGCAGCCCATCGCCTTGTAGGCACTGGCGAAGACCTCGGCCGTCGGCAGGCCACCCAGGTAGGCGAAGCGTTCGCCCAGCGTCTGGCGAATGGCCACAAACTTTTCGATGTCGCCCACACCGTCCTTGAAGCCGATCAGGTTCGGGCAGCGCTCGGCCAGGGCTAGCAGGCTCGCCGGCGTCAACTTGCAGGCGCCGCGGTTGTAGACGACGACGCCGAACTTCACGCTCTTGCAGACCGCCTCGACATGCGCAACCAGCCCTTCCTGGCTGGCCTCGGTCAAGTAGTGCGGCAGCAGCAGAATGCCCTGCGCACCGAGTCGCTCGGCCTCTTGCGCGTACTTGATCGCCAGCGTGGTGCCGCCACCCGCGCCGGCGATGATCGGCGTGCGGCCGCGGCAGGTGTCCAGCGCGACCTGGACCACCTCGGCATATTCCTGCGGCTCGAGCGAAAAGAACTCGCCGGTGCCGCCGGCAGCGAACAGCGCCGACGCACCGTAGGGCTGCAGCCATTCCAGCCGCTCGGCGTAAGCGCGCGGTGCGAAGCGCAGCTGGGCATCGAAGTCGGTCAGCGGAAACGACAACAGGCCCGCTTGCAGCACGCGCTTGAGCTCTTGGGGTGACATCGAAGGGTCTCCGGTGAGGTGATGACAGCGTCGAAAAGCCGAATAAGTTGTATGTCATCGTACAACTTGAATCAAGCTTCTGTCTACGTGAGACCGCGTAGGTGACGGCAGAACGCGCCCTTCGCCTGGAGCAAAACGCAGCGAGCAGTCGTGCGAGGCCGAGCCGCGCCCTCAGCCCTCAGCCGCCTTCGGCCTGCTGTGCCCGGCGCCGGCGTTCGCGGCTGTTCGCCAGGTGCGTGCGCATCGCCGCGCGGGCTGCGTCGGCATCGCCGGCGTTGATCGCGTCGAAGATGCTTTCGTGCTCGCCGTTGACGCGGCGCAGGTACTGCAGCCGCTCGTCGCTCATCGGCTCATTCAGCCCTTCGGCCTGGGCCAGCCGCGCGCGCGGAATGATCGAGCTGCCGAGCGTGGCCATCATGTCGGCGAAGTGGCTGTTCTGCGTCGCCCGGGCGATTTCGAGGTGGAACTGGAAGTCGGCGCTCACCGCGTCGCGGCCTTCGTCCATCGCCTGCGCCACGGCGTCCAGCGCATGGCGCATCACGGCCAGGTTGGCTGGCGTGCGGCGCTGCGCCGCGAGCGCAGCGGCCTCGGTCTCGACACCGATGCGCAACTCGAGCACCGCGATCACGTCGCGCAAAGTGCTGTACTGCTCGGGCCCGAGCTTGAAGCCCGGTGCGTCGCCCAGGCCGATCACGAAGGTGCCGATGCCGTGCCGCGTCTCGACCTGGCCCGAAGCCTGCAGCTTCGAGATCGC
Source organism: Ideonella sp. P3_A4 (assembly GCF_056403075.1). Lineage (NCBI taxonomy): Bacteria > Pseudomonadati > Pseudomonadota > Betaproteobacteria > Burkholderiales > Sphaerotilaceae > Ideonella > Ideonella sp. P3_A4. The sequence continues at coordinate 6,052 of NZ_JBFUGE010000083.1, forward strand.
TTCGCGCACCACCGTCCGGCTGACCTCGAATTCGCCCATGATCGCGGCCTCGGTCGGCAGCTTGTCGCCGGGCATCAGGCGGCCATCGCGGATGCGGTCGCCCAAGGCCTCGACCAGCTCGAGGGCCAGCGTGCGGGGCTTGCGGCGGGTGGGCGGGTTCAGGCTCATCGTGCTCGGTGTTATCCCTATCGGGCGTGTCGTGTCGGGGCCGTACAGTCGACTCAAGTTGTACGACAACTGATGACAGACCACAAGACTGGTTGTCACTGTAGCGAAGGTTTTGCTGCTCCCATGCCCGCCCACCCCACCCCGATCCGCTTCGGCCGCCTGCTGTTGACCGGCGCCGCTGGCGGGCTCGGCCGCACGCTGCGGCCACGCCTGGCTGCCTATTGCCAGCGGCTGCGGCTGTCGGACGTCGAGCCGCTCGGCGAAGCCGCTGAGCACGAAGAACTGCAGCTGGCGAAGCTGGAAGACGCCGCCGCCGTGCATGCGTTGCTCGAAGGCGTCGACGCTGTCGTGCACCTGGGCGGCGTGTCGACCGAGCAGCCGTGGGCGCCGATCTTGCGCGCCAACATCGAAGGTGCTTTCCATCTCTACGAAGCCGCGCGCAAGCACGGCGTCAAACGCATCGTCTTCGCCAGCTCGAACCACGTGACCGGCTTCTACCGCCAAGACGAGGTGATCTCGCCGCAAGACCCTGTGCGGCCCGACGGGCTGTACGGCCTGTCCAAAGCCTTCGGCGAAAACCTGGCCCGGCTGTACTTCGACAGGCACGGCATCGAGACGGTCTGCCTGCGCATCGGCTCGTCTTTCGCAGAGCCGAAGAACCGCCGCATGCTGGCCACCTGGCTCAGCTTCGATGACCTGGAGCGCCTGGTGGTCGCGAGCCTGACCGCGCCGGTGGTGGGCTACTCGGTCATCTACGGCCTGAGTGACAACACGACCAGCTGGTGGGACAACACCGGCGCCCGGCACATCGGCTACCGCCCGCAAGACAGCTCGGAGCCCTTCCGCGCCGCACTCGAAGCCGCCGAGCCGACGCTCCACGGCAGCGACCCGGCCAACCTCTACCAGGGCGGCGCCTTCGTGCGCACCGGCCCGTTCGACTGAAGGCGGCGACACATGGACCGGCTGGTGCCCGACCACCAGGACAGCGTCGGCGAAAGCCCGCTGTGGCATGCCGGCGAGGCGGCCTGGTACTGGGTCGACATCGAGGGCTGCGCGCTGCGGCGCTGGCGCGACGGACTGCTGCAGAGCTGGCAGTTGCCCGAGCGCATTGGCTGCATTGCCATGCATGCCGACGGTGGCCTGGTCGCGGGGATGGAAACCACCCTCGTGCACCTGCGGCCGCACGACGATGGCGGCCTGGTGACGGCGCCGCTGGCCACTGTCGACCATGCGCTGCAAGGCATGCGCTTCAACGACGGCCGCTGCGACCGCGCCGGCCGCTTCTTCGCAGGCACGATGTTGCGCGACATGGCCGCCGCCGCGCCGGCCGGTGCGCTGTACCGGCTGGACCCGACCGGCCTGAGCGCACCGCTGGTCGACGGGCTGATCGTGCCGAACGGCCTGGCCTTCAGCCCCGACAACCGCACGATGTACCTGAGCGACAGCCACCCGCGTTCGCGCTTCGTCTGGGCCTTCGACCTGAACGACAGCGGTCGGCCACTGAACCGCCGCCTGTTCGTCGACATGAACCAGCACCCGGGCCGGCCCGACGGCGCCGCGATCGACGTCGACGGCGGCTACTGGGTCTGCGCCAACGACGCGGGCTTGGTGCATCGCTTCAGGCCCAACGGGCGGCTGGACCGCTCGATCGAAGTGCCCACGGCCAAGCCGTCGATGTGCAGCTTCGGCGGCGCGAATCTCGACGAGCTGCTGATCACCAGCATCCGGCCGGCGGGCGACTCGAGCGCCAGCGCCGGCGCGGTCTTCATCACCCGCCCCGGCACCCAAGGCCTGCCCGAAACGCCGTGGCGGCCCTGACCGTTTTGCACCACACCATCAGACGCGGAGACAACCATGCCCCACCCCTCTCGCTTTTTCGCCGCCTCGCTGCTGGCTTCGTTGATCGCGTGGGCATTGCCGGCCCAGGCCACCGAATTCCGCTCGTCCGACATCCACCCCGACGACTACCCGACCGTGATGGCGGTGCGCCACATGGGCGAGAGCCTGGCCAAGGCGACCAACGGCAAGCACTCGATCAAGGTCTATTCGAAGTCAGCGCTCGGCGCCGAGAAAGACACGATCGAGCAGACCAAGCTCGGCGCGATCGCGATGACGCGCGTCAACGTCGCGCCGATGAACAACATCTGCCCGGCGACGATGGTGCCGACGATGCCGTTCCTGTTCCGCTCGACCGATCACATGCGCAAGGTGCTGGACGGTGCGATCGGCGACGAGATCCTGAAGGACTGCGAGGCCCAGGGCTTCATCGGCCTGGCCTTCTACGACTCCGGCTCACGCTCGATCTACACCGTCAAGAAGCCGGTCAAGACACTGGCCGATGCGAAGGGCCTGAAGATCCGTGTGCAGCAAAGCGACCTGTGGGTGTCGCTGATCGAAGCGATGGGCGCCAACGCCACGCCGATGCCGTTCGGCGAGGTCTACACCGCGCTGAAGACCGGCCTGGTCGACGCGGCCGAGAACAACTACCCGAGCTACGAAAGCTCACGCCACTTCGAGGTCGCCAAGTTCTACAACAAGACCGAGCACTCGATGGCGCCCGAGATCCTGCTGTTCTCGAAGAAGGTCTGGGACACGCTGCCGCCCGACGAGCAAAAGGCCATTCGCGCGGCGGCGAAAGAATCAGTCGGCTACATGCGCAAGCTGTGGGACGAGCGCGAGGAGAAGTCGCTCGCCACCGTCAAGGCCGGCGGCGCGCAGATCGTCGACGTCGACAAGGCCAGCTTCCAGGCCGCAATGAAGCCGGTCTACGACAAGTTCCTGAAAGACCCGCACCTGCAGGACCTGGTCAAGCGCATCCAGGCGGTTCAATGAGCCCCGCCCGGCCGCCCGTAGGGGCTCCCTCCCTCTCGGAGGGCCGGGCCGCAGGCCCGTGGGTGTACCAATGATCGATACTGCTTTGCCCGATCTGATCATCCCGCCGCGCGCTCCGGCCTACAGCCGGTTGTGCGCCGCCATCGCGCGGGTCTGCATGCGCATCGGCATCGGCGGGCTGGTGCTACTGGTGATCGCGGTGCTGTACCAGGTGGTCGGACGCTATGTTTTCAACGACACGCCCACCTGGGCCGAGAGTGGTGCCGTGCTGCTGGTGCTGTACGTGACGATGCTGGGCATGGCGGTCGGCGTGCGCGAAGCCAGCCACATCGGACTCGAATCGTTCCTGGTGCTGGCCCCTGCCAAGCTGCGCCATGTCATGGAGTACCTGATCCACGCCTTGGTCGGCATCTTCGGCCTGGTGATGGCGTGGCAGTGTGCGCTGTTGGCCGAATCGGTGGCCGGCTACAACATCCCGACGCTGGGCATCTCCGAAGCCTTCAAGTACGCGCCGCCGGCATTGGCCGGCGTGCTGGTGGCGATGTTCTCGCTCGAACACATCCTGGCGCTGGCGCGCGGCACCGAGGTGGAGTCGGCATGGTGATGCGACACCTCGATCAACGCACCCCAACGGACGATTCCCGATGGCTCTGAGTATCTTGTGCATCAGCTTCACGCTGCTGCTGTTGATGGGCGTGCCGGTCGCGTTCTCGATCGGCCTGTCGTCGCTGGCCACGCTGCTGTACGAAGGGCTGCCGATGGCGGTCGGCTTCCAGCAAATGATTTCGGGCATGAACCCGTTCTCGTTCCTGGCGATCCCGTTTTTCATCTTCGCCGGCGAGATCATGATGTACGGTGGCATCGCCGACCGCATCGTCGCGTTCGCGAAGAGCCTGGCCGGTCATGTGCGTGGCGGCTTAGGGATGAGCAACGTGCTGGCCTGCACACTGTTCGGCGGTGTCTMGGGCTCACCGGTGGCCGATGTGTCGGCGATGGGCGCGGTGCTGATCCCGCAGATGAAGAAAGAGGGCTATCACGCCGACTACGCGGTCAACGTGACGACCCACGCGTCGCTGGTCGGCGCGCTGATGCCGACTTCGCACAACCTGATCATCTTCACGCTCGCCGCCAGCGGCAAGGTCAGCATCGCGGCGCTGATCCTGGCCGGCATCGTGCCCGCCGTGGTGCTGACGATCTGCAACCTGATCGCGGCCTATGCGGTGGCGGTCAAGCGCGGCTACCCGGCAGGCACCTTCCCCGGCTGGGCCATCGTCGGCCGCTCGTTCGCGCAGGCGCTGCCGGGGCTGGCCGTCGTCGCGATCATCGTCGCGGGCATCCTGTCCGGTGCGTTCACGGCCACCGAGTCGGCTTCGGTCGCAGTGCTGTGGGCGCTGTTCCTCGCGGCACTCGTCTACAAGAAGCTGACGCGCGAGCAGTTCATGAAGGCTGCCGCCAAGGCAGTCAAGACCACCGGCACGGTGCTGCTGCTGATCGGCATCTCGTCGATGTTCGGCTACCTGATCGGGCTGTACAGCGTGGCTGAGCTGACCGGCAAGCTGCTGACCTCGATGAGCTCCGAGCCATGGGTCATCTTCCTGCTGGTCAACGTGATCCTGTTCCTGCTCGGCACCTTTCTGGACATGGCAGCAACGATCCTGATCTGCACGCCGATCTTCTTGCCGATCTGCCAGCAGTTCGGCATGAGCACCGAGCAGTTCGGCATCGTGATGCTGATCAACTGCGCGCTGGGGCTGAACACGCCGCCGGTGGGCACGACGCAATTCGTCGGCTGCGCGATCGGCGGCGTCTCGGTCGGCACGGTGATGAAAACGATCTGGCCGTTCTACGGCGGCCTGGTCGCCGCGCTGATGCTGGTCACCTACGTGCMGGCGTTCTCGCTGTGGCTGCCCAATCTGCTGCTGAAGGGCGGCACCCCTTGACGCGCTGAGACTTCTGACCGCCCGCTGCCTCGGCAGCCCGTGACGGGCGGCACGGGCTCGCCCGCTTGTCGCGCGAAACGGCCCCGTGCTGTAATTCCTCGATGGCTGCTGAGCACGGTGCCGTTGCCTTCTGGTTGGCTGTGGCGGTCGTCCTGGGGCTGCTGGCGCTGCTCTGGGGCTTGACGATGCGCCGCATCGTGGCGCGCCGCACCCGTGAGCTGGTCGACGAACGCCAGCGCCTGCAAACCCTCGTCAGCACATTGCCCGACCTGGTGTGGCTGAAAGACATGCAAGGCGTCTACCGCTTCTGCAACCCCGCGCTGGCCCGCCTGCTGGGCCRCAGCGAAGAAGACATCCTCGGCCACGTCGATGCGGACTTGACCACCCACGATCGGGCCGAGTCCTTCCGCCGCAACGACATGGCCGCGTTGAATGCCGATGCGCCGATCCGCATCGAGCAAAGCATGCCCAGCCCGGAAAACGAGGAGGGGCTGTACGAGGTCATCAAGACCCCGCTGCGTGACTCCACCGGCCGTGTGATCGGCGTGCTAGGCGTGGCGCGCGACATGAGCGTGCAGCGCGCGGCCGAGCGGCGGCTGATCCGCATCAACCGGCTGTACAAGGTGCTGACCGAGGTCAACAGCCTGATCGCCGCGCGGCCCAGTCGAAGCCAGCTGTTCCAGCAGGTCTGCCAGATCGTGGTCGACGACGGCGGCCTGCCCTTGGCCTGGATCGGCGAGCCCGACCCGGTGCGGCGCGTGCTGATTCCGTCGGCGCGCGCCGGGGATGCCTCGGCCTACACCGACCAGGCCACGCTGTCGATCGACGACAACGACCATGGCCGCGGGCCGGGCGGTCGAGCATTCCGCGAAGGCCGGCCGAGCGTCGCACGCGACTTCGGCCGCAACGACAGGATGGTGCCGTGGCGCGAGCTGGCGCAGCGCTTCGGGCTGGCCGCCGCGGGTGGCTTCCCGATCAAGGTCGGCGACGAAACCCGCGCCGCGCTGCTGGTCTACTCGCGCCAGCCCGACTTCTTCGACGACGAGCAGGTCGAGCTGCTGGCCCGGCTGGGCACCCAGATCGGCCTGGCCTGGGGCGCGGCCGAGGCCGAGGCGACGCGCGAACAGGCGATGCAGGCGCTGCGCCAGAGCGAGGCCCGCTTCTCGGTGCTGTTCCAGACCAGCCCGGTCGGCATGGCGTTGGGCCTGATGAGCGACCAGCGCTTTGCCGATGTCAATCGGGCCTGGGTCCAGATGTTCGGCTACTCGCGCGACGAGGTGCTGGGCCACAACGGCGTCGACCTGGGCCTGTGGTGCGATCTGGACGCGCGCACGACCGCGCTGGGCCAGCTGAAAGACCAAGGCCATGTCGAGGGCATCGAGTCGCGCTTTCGGCGCCAGGACGGAACGGTCCGCGACATGGCGTTCGCCGCGGTGCGGGTCAGGATCGGCACCGAGGACTGCATGCTGTGCAGCTTCGTCGACATCACACTGCAGCGCGAAGCCACCCGCCTGCTGGCGCAGCAGGCGCAGGACCTGGAGCAGGAGGTGTCGCGCCGCAGCGCCGAGCTCAACAGCATCTTCCAGGCCCTGCCGGACCTGTACTTCCGCATGGCCGCCGACGGCACCATCCTCGACCACCGCGCCAGCCGGCCGGAAGACCTGACCGTGCCGCCCGAGCAACTGCGCCACCGCCGCATGCCCGAGCTGCTACCGCCCGAGGCCGCTGCGCTGGTGTCGGACGCGCTGCAGCACGTGGCCGCCGGCGCCTTGATGCATTCGATCGAATATGCCCTGYCCTTCGAAGGTGGTGAGCGGTACTTCGAAGCGCGCTTCTTGCCGACGCGTGATGGCGAGGTGGTCGCTGTGGTGCGCAACATCTCTGAGCGCCGGGCGCTGGAGCAGGCGCGCGAAGCGGCCCGCATCGACGCCGAGCGCATCGCGCGTCAACGCAGCGAATTCCTCGCGACGATGAGCCACGAGATCCGCACGCCGCTGAACGGCATCCTCGGCTTTGCCCAGATCGGCTTCGACCAGACCGCCGGCCTGCCGGCGCAAGCTGGTTACGCCCGCATCCTCGAATCGGGCCGCCTGTTGCTGGGCGTGGTCAACGACGTGCTCGACTATTCGAAAATCGAGGCGCAGCGGCTGGACATCGAATCGATCCCGGTCGACCCGGCCGCCGCGACGGAAGGGGCAGTCGCGTTGGTGCGCAACAGCGCGCTGGCCAAGGGCCTGGTGCTGGACGTCGCCCGCAGCCCCGACCTGCCGGCCGCCTGCCTGACCGACCCATTGCGGCTGCAGCAGATCCTGGTCAACCTGCTGTCCAACGCGGTCAAGTTCACCAACCAAGGCAGCATCCGCGTCTGGGCCGGGCGCGATGGCGACATGCTGGTCTTTCGCGTCAGCGACACCGGCATCGGCATGAGCGATGACCAGGTCAACCAACTCTTCATCGCATTCCGCCAGGCCGACTCATCGACCACCCGGCGCTACGGCGGCACCGGCCTGGGGCTGGCGATCAGCCGCCGGCTGGCCGAGCTGATGGGCGGCCGGCTGGCGGCCCGCTCGGCGCCCGGCCGGGGCAGCGAATTCGAGCTGCAGCTGCCGCTGCGCGAGGCCCGCCTGCCCCCGGCATTGCTCTTGCCGAGCCCGATCGCCACGGCTGCGGCGGGATTGCCGCTGCAAGGCCTGCGTCTGCTGGTGGCCGAAGACAACCTCGTCAACCAGATGGTCATCGAACAACTGTTGACCCGGGCAGGCGCGCAAGTGCGGATGGCCGGCGATGGGGCCGAGGCAGTCGGACTGGTCAGCCACGCGCCGGCTGATTTCGACGTGGTGCTGATGGACGTTCAGATGCCGGTGATGGACGGGATCGAGGCGACACGCCGCATCGCCGAACTGGCGCCCGGCCTGCCGGTCGTTGGCCAGACGGCACACGCGATGCCGGAAGAGCGCGCACAGTGCCTGGCTTGTGGCATGGTGGCGCATGTGGCCAAGCCGATCGAGATCGACCGGCTGGTCGCCACGCTGCTGACCGTCGTCGGTGCCCAGCGGCCCGCCTGAAGCCGCGGCGGCGTCGGGGCGGGCGTGCGCTGCCCGTGCCAGGAGACACAAGGAGACCCGCATTGACCCATCCCGCGTGGACGGATCAACGACAACGCTTGCGCCAGCTGGGCCTGCGGCTGACGCTCATCGCCCTGCTGTGTGCACTGGCCGGCCTGGTCGGCACGACGGTGCTGCTGGCGAGCCAGACCGACGAGGTGATGGCCCACACGGCCCGGCGCGCCGACCTGGGCCTGCGCGCGCGCCAGCTGCAAGCCGCCCTGACCAGCCTGGGCGATGCAGAGACCGGCCAGCGCGGCTACCTCTTGACCAGCAAGCCCCGCTACCTGGTGCCCTACCTGGCCGCCACGCAACGCTTGCCCGAGTTGATGGACACGCTCGAGGGCATCGACCTGCCAGACCCGGCGCTTCATGCCCACCTGCGGCGCGCCCACGCGCTGGTCGGCCAGAAGCTGGCGGAAATGGCCGAGACCATTCGCCTGCACGACCAAGGCCGGCACGACGACGCGATCGCCGCGGTGCAAAGCGACGTCGGCCAGACCTACATGGAACAGGCCCAGCGCGAGTTCGATGGCGCACTCGACATCGTCAGCCGCGAACGCGACCGCCTGAACGCTGAAGCCGCCGAAGGCCTGGCCGGCAACCGGCGCCTGCTGGTGCTGATGGTCTCGCTGCTGGTCGTGCTGATCGCGCTGGCGGCTGCGCAGGCGATGGTGTTGCGCAGCGGCCGCCTGCATGCCGAGCAGGCGCTGCGCGACAGCGAAGAGCGCCACCGCGCAATCGTCGAAGAGCAGCACGAGCTGATTTCGCTGGCCAGTGCCGATGGCACGCTGCGCTACATCAACCCCGCCTACTCGCGCCATTTCGGCCGGACGCCTGTGCAACTGACCGGCGCCAGCCTGTACGACCTGATCGAGCCGACTGACCGCGATGCCGTGCGCCGGCTGGTCGACGACGTGATGCGCAACGGCACCACCCGCCACGGCGAAAACCGGATGGTGACGCCCGACGGCGGTGAGCGCTGGGTGGCCTGGACCAACCGGCGCCAGGTCGACGCCAACGGTGTCGCCACGCTGCATTCGGTCGGCCGCGACATCACCGAGCGCAAACAGCTGGAACAACGCCTGGCCGACAGCGAGCGCTTCATGCGCCAGATCGCCGACAGCCTGCCGGTGCGCATTGCCTACCTCGATCGCGAGAGTCGCTTCCGCTTCGTCAACCTCGCACACAGCCGGCGCTTCGGCAGGCCGATCGAGCAGATCATCGGCCACACCCGTGCCGAGCTGACCGGCGCCGAGGCCTACGGCGCAGTGCAGCCGCATGTCGAAGCGGTTCTTCGCGGCGAGCCGCAGCGCTTCGAGTTCGAGGAGATGGTCGACGGCGAGTGCCGGCGCATCGAGAGCCAGCTGATCCCGGACCGGGGGCCCGATGGCGAGGTGCGCGGCTTCTACAGCACCGGCTCGGACATCACCGAACGCGTGGCCATCGAACGCGAATTGCGCGACCTGACCGAGATCTTCGACAGCTCGACCGACTTCATCGTCCAGACCGATCGCCACGGCCAGGGAACCTACATCAACCCCGCTGCGCGGCGTGTGCTGGGCCTGCGTCCGGACGAGCCGGCCAGTGGCCACCATTTCAGCGAGTTCAACACGCCCGAGACCAACCAGCGCTACCTGGAAGAAATCAACCCGGCCGTCAAGGCGCAGGGCGTGTGGCTGGGCGAGACCACGGTGATCGCCGCAGGGCGCCGCGTGATGCCGATCAGCCACATGGTGATCGCGCACCACGACAGCAGTGGCCGCATCGCCCGCTACTCAGCGGTGATGCGCGACATCACGGCTGCGGAGGAAGCGCGCCGCGAGCTGGCGCTGCAATCGGCCACGCTGCAGTCGATCATCGAATCGATCCCGGCGATGGTCGCTGTCGTCGGCGCCGACGGCTGCTACCGCCTCGTCAACAGCGCGCAGGAGCGTTGGCTGGGCAGGCCACGCCAGCAGATCATCGGCCAGAAGGTCGAAGCCGTGCTCGGCGCCGACGAGCTGGCGCGCCGCCAGCCCTGGGTCGAGCGGGCCATGGCCGGCGAAACCGTCAGCTTCGAGCGCAGCTTCCTCGATCGCAGCCACGGCCGGCACCTGGGCATCAGCTACATCCCGCTGCGCGACGGCGAAGAGGTCAAGGGCTTTGTCGTTGTCTCGCAAGACATCACGTCGCACAAGGAAGAGGCAGTGCGACTGACCCGCCTGGCCGAACGCGACGCCTTGACCGGGCTGCTCAACCGGGCCGGCTTCGAGACCTACCTCGATCAGCGCGCCGAGGAAGGCGTGGCCGACACGCTGGCCCTGCTGTACATCGACCTCGACCACTTCAAGCCCGTCAACGACACCCATGGCCATGCCGTGGGCGACCAGCTGCTGCGCCTGTTCGCGCAGCGCATCCAGGGCCTGGTGCGGCCGTCAGACGCGGTGGCGCGCCTGGGCGGCGACGAGTTTGCGGTGGCGCTCAACGGTGTGCGTGAACAGGCCCACGCCGACCGCGTGGCCGACAAGATCCTGCACGCGGCACACGAGCCATTCGTGGTGGGCTCGTTGACACTGCGCATCGGTGCCAGCGTCGGCGTGGCCTTCAACGCCGACTACGACACCAGCTGGCAAAGCCTGGTCGAACACGCCGACTCGAAGCTGTACCAGGCCAAGGCCGCCGGGCGCGGCCGGCGCGGCTGAAGCTGCATGGCGGGCCGCTGGTCCGCAGCGGCTCTCCCGCAAAACGTTGAACCACTAGTCGTGCTTGATCGCGCCATCTGTGGCTCGTATGGCAGCATCCCCAACCCGTACCTTTTATCAATCAGGGAATATTCAATGAGTTTCAAATCGGAAAAGCTTTCGCGACTGTCGCGCTTCGCACCTGGGCTCTTGGTCGCGTCACTATTTGGCACGGGACAAACCTTCGCTTCGGACCCTTGGTACAACGAACCGGCCTACGTCAATCCAGGCACCGAGGGCCTGTCAGTCGGCTTGACCCCACTGCCCTACCACGAGACGGCGAGCAACAAGTTCCTGGGACAGTACGTCTGCGTCGACGCGCAGGATCGACCCATCCCCGCCGATCCCTACGAGTGCACGACCTCGCGTCGCAAGCTGAGGATCGGTGAAGACCTGCCCTACATCCGCTACTCCAAGACGGCGACCGGCAAGCTGGCCAGCGTCTCGGACAGCATTCCGCTCGCCTTTCAAGATCGCGTGCGCTACCTCAACACGCACCACTCCGGCTCAAGAGTCCACCTCCTTCGCAACTACATCGTCGGCGACGGATACGACGTGACCGATGACTACAACGGCTACGGCTTCATCTATGGCACGCGCGACGGCCAAACCACCGACGAAGACTTCATTTGGTGCGGCGAATTCGGCTCGCTGGGTGGCGGCTGGATGCTGTGGCCGGACAGCATCGGCTCAGGCGGCTCGGACATCTTCAAGATCAATGGCGACAACTACGGCAGCTGTTCTCCGACGAACCGGACATACACGGTCTGGGAGGCGCCGA
>NZ_JBFUGE010000084.1:0-17423 GCF_056403075.1 Ideonella sp. P3_A4
CACCTGAGCCGTCTGGAGGCACAACTCGACAAGGCGGCCCCGGTGCGATGAGAGAATTCAGGCTTACCTGAAGGCCCCATCCGATGAGCATCAAGAGCGACAAGTGGATCCGGCGCATGGCCGAGCAGACCGGCATGATCGAGCCGTTCGAGCCGGGCCAGGTGCGCAACGCGCCCGACGGCCACAAGATCGTCAGCTACGGCACCTCGAGCTACGGCTACGACATTCGCTGTGCACGCGAATTCAAGGTCTTCACCAACATCCACTCGACGGTGGTCGACCCGAAGAACTTCGACGAGAAGAGCTTTGTCGACATCGAGAGCGATGTCTGCATCATCCCGCCCAACAGCTTCGCGCTGGCGCGCACGGTCGAGTACTTCCGCATCCCGCGCAGCGTGCTGACGATCTGCCTGGGCAAGAGCACCTATGCCCGCTGCGGCATCATCGTCAACGTGACCCCGTTCGAGCCGGAATGGGAAGGTTACGTGACGCTGGAGTTCAGCAACACCACGCCGCTGCCGGCCAAGATCTACGCGGGCGAAGGCTGCGCGCAGGTGCTGTTCTTCGAGAGCGACGAGGTTTGCGAGACCAGCTACGCCGACCGCGGCGGCAAGTACCAGGGCCAGCGGGGCGTCACGCTGCCCAAGACCTGAACCGGGGCCGAACCCGGCAGGATCCGCTTTTCCGGCCTGATTCGGCCGTTGTTCGGCCGATCGCTCGGCCGACATCCAGCGCACCATCGCAGCAGCATGGCCCCAAGCCATGTGCTTTCAGGAGACTGCGATGCCGACGACCACTGTTGCCCATACCCCCTCGCGCGCCCGCCTGCCCTTCGTGGCCGGCCTGGACACCGAGGCGCTGGCCAGCTTGCCGTTGGGGGCCGCCGGCGGCGAAGCCGGTGTTCAGGCCCTGCAGCGTTTCCACGCCCTGATGGCGACTGAAGGCCACCCGGTGCAGATCACCCGCATGTGCTTCGACCGGCTCTACGCCTACGAGCGCATCGCGCTGGCCCATGCCAGCAGCGACCCCGCGCTGCGCCAATTGGCCCTGCAGCTGTTCCATGCCTGCCACTACAGCGGTTCGGCACAGCGCAACTTGTCATAAAAAGTTTCACAATCGGCTGATCGGCCCGCTCAGTCGGGCCGCGCCCTGCTGGACGGCCGGCCTGGGACCATGGCGCGCCTCTTGCCCATGCCTCGGACGAGACCCGTGTGGGTCGCTGCTTGTGACAAAGGCCAACCAGGGTATGGGCCCGGCGCCTGATAACCGTGGGGGATGGTGCCATGCGCTGGGAAGGCAACCGACAGAGCGACAACGTCGAAGACCGCCGTGATGGCGGAGGCGGCGGTGGTGGATTACGTCTGGGCGGCGGGGTCGGCCTGGGCACGGTGGCGGTGGCCGTCGTGGCCGGCTGGATCTTCGGCATCAACCCGCTGACGATACTGGGCCTGCTCAGCGGTGATCCCAGCGCCGGCCCAGCGACGACGCAGGCACCCGCTCACGCCCCACCGGCCAACGACAAGGAAGCCGCCTTCGTCTCGACCGTGCTGGCCGATACCGAAGACGTTTGGACCCAGCTGTTCCAGCAGGCGGGCGGCCGCTACCAGCCGCCCAAGCTGGTCCTGTTCCGCGGCGCCACCCGCACGGCGTGTGGACAGGGCCAATCGGCGATGGGGCCGTTCTATTGCCCGGGCGACCAAAAGGTCTACATCGACCTGGCCTTTTACGAAACCCTGCGCCGCCAGCTCGGCGCGCCGGGCGACTTTGCCCAGGCCTACGTGATTGCCCACGAGGTGGGCCACCATGTGCAGAACCTGATGGGCATCAGCGAAAAGGTCGAGCAGCGCCGCGGCCGCGGCAGCGAGGCGCAGGCCAATGCGTTGTCGGTGCGGGTGGAGTTGCAGGCCGACTGTTTCGCCGGCGTCTGGGGCCACCATGCCAACAACGCGCGGCAGATCCTTGAAGCCGGTGATGCCGAAGAGGCGCTGAACGCCGCCTCGCGCATCGGCGACGACGCGCTGCAGCGCCAATCGCAGGGCCATGTGGTGCCCGAAAAATTCACCCACGGCACCAGCGCGCAGCGGGTGGCCTGGTTCCGCCGTGGGCTCGACAGTGGCAAGGTGCAGGACTGCGACACCTTCCAGTCGCGGCAGCTCTAGCGACCTCGCCGCGCTTTCAACCGCAACGCGCACTGCTGGAGCCCGCCTCGATCATGCGCACTGGCCCTCGCTCCAAAGCCCTGGTATCGGCCTGGCTGGACTTCCAGCCCGAAGCTCAGCGCGAGGTCGCGCAGGCGCTGCGCGCCGCGGTGCGCGAGGCCGAGCCGGCGCTGAACGAAATCATCCGTTGGGGCCAGTTGGTGTTTGTCTGGGCCGGTGCGCCATTGCTGGCGATTGCGCCGCACCGCAGCCATGTCAGCCTGCAGATATTCAACGGCCACCTGCTGCCGGACGGCCTGGCACCGATGGAAGGCAGCGGCCGGGGCGCACGCAGCTACAAGTGCCGTCTGAGCCAGCCGGTCGACGTGGTGCAGGTGCAGATGCTGGTCGCTGCCAGCGTGGCCCGTGCCCCGCAGGACGAGCGTGCCGGCCTGCCGCGCGAGCTGCCGGGCACCGACGCCGAGCCCCGCTGAAACCGCGGCTCAGGCCGTCGAACGGGTCGAGGGCTGGACCACCTCCAGCCAGTCGCAGCGCAGCCGTTGGCGCTGGTGCAGCCGACGCCGCAACCGAAGGTAGGCCAGCGGCGCGAAGAACAGCGCCACGCATCCCAGCACTGCCCACAAATCGTCCAGCACGATAAAGGCCGGCGCGCCCATCCAGCCCATCAGCCACAGCGTCAGCACCGCGTCCCAGGTGTGGTATTCGATCGGCACGCGTTGGCGGTGCGTCACCATCCAGGCCTTCATTGCGGACAGTTGAGCGAGGTTCATGGCGGGCTCCCGGCGACTGCTTGGGCCAGATCGTAGCGCCGTTGTCAGTTTCGTGTCAGATTCAGTTTGGGGGGACGGATCACCCATTTGCGGGACACCTGCAAGCGGCTGAGTCGGGTTTCACGCTCGGTCTGGATTTCGGCTCGGGCGGCCAGCGCGTGCCGGCACAAGCCTCGCTGAGAATGCCCGCCGTGACGCCGACGACGACCGCTGACGAGACCCCCCGCCCGCTGATGGGCTGTCCGCGCTGCCGAGTGCCGATGCAGGAGCTGGCCCTGCCGTCGCACAAAGGTGCACCGGTCACGGTGGAGCAGTGCGCGGGCTGCCGGCTGGTCTGGTTCGACAGGTTCGAATCGGTGCATCTGGAGGCCCTGGGCTGGGTGCGGCTGCTGCGGGTGATGGAGACGTCGGCGACGCAGCCGTTGACCGACGCACAGGTCGAGCATCCCGCTTGCCCGATTTGCACGGCGCGGTTGAGGCCGGTGCAGAACCGGACGCGTTTTGGCCTCTTCGCGGTCCTCGAATGCCGCCATGGGCACGGCCATCTGCACAGCCACAGCGGCTTGCTGTCGGAGCGGGGCCTTGTCAGGCCGCCCGGCCTGGCCGAGCGCCGCGCGCTTGCCGAAGAGAAGCTCGCGCTGCACTGCCTGAACTGTGGCGCCCCGGCAGCGGCCAGCGACGACCAGTGCCGCTTTTGCCGCACGCCGTTGCTGGTGCTCGACCTGCCGCGGCTGGCACATTCGCTGCGGCCGCGGGCCGAGTTGATGGCCGCTTCGCCGCAGGGCCTGGGCCGGCACCTGAACTGGCCCTGCCGCGGCTGCGGCGCGCCGCTGGATCCTGGCCGCGAGATCAGCTGCTCGCGCTGTGGGCACATGGTCGTCGCGCACGACCTGCCGGACATCGACCCGCTGCTCGACTCGGCCGAGGCCGAGCTGGCGGAATTGGCCGCCGTCGAGGCTCGCCGGCTGGCCCGCTACCCCAGCACGCACCGGCAGCCTGTCCCGCGGGTCGAGCAAGCGCCTGCGGCCCCTTCGCGCCTTCACGGTGTGATGCTGGGCGGCTGGCTGCCGTTGCTGATGCTGTTGGTGCTGTCGACCGCTCTGGTGATCAGTGTCTTCACCGGCCTGCTCGACCCCAAGCGAACAGGCCCCCCGGCGGCCACCCTGTCGGACATCGGTCGTTGGCAGGTTTTTGCCGCCATCATGTTGATGGCGTTCGTGGGCTTCAGCGGTTTGGCGCGCTGGCTAGGCGAGCGCCGAGCCTACTTCGCAGCCATGTTGATCGCCGCGGTGCCGAGCTTCTGGTTCGGCCGCGGCGAAGGGGCCGCGTCGGTGCTGCTGATCGGGATGTACGTCAGCCTCTCGGCGATCGCGACGTTCGTCTTCGCGTTCTTCTATCGCGCCTACCGCGACGTGGTGTTCAGGCGCTTCGGCTGACGCTGCCGGAGGTGGCACTGCCCACCCCGCCGATCACGCCGCCCAGCACCAGCACGTACCAAAGCGGCGCGCTGCTGTCGCCGTGCAGTTGCAGAAAGCCCGCGCCGCTGGCCATCAAGCCGATCGCGGCCAGCAGCGCCAAGAGCAGCAGGCCGCCGCCAAGCAACCGCGTGGGCACGCGCACGGCCGGGTCACGACTGCCAACGGCCAGCAGGCCGTAGCCGATCAGCGTGAACAGCGGGAACAGGACCCACAGCGTCAGGCCCGGTGTTGCTGCCAGCCAGCCCATCGGCGCAGTCACCAGGACCACGGCCGACAAGAAACCCAGCAGGGCGAGAACGCCACCGGTGATCACGATCAACATGGTGCGGGCAACTTCGAGTGAGTGGGAACGGCAAGCATAACGCCGGGGGCACATGCAACGCTTGGGCGTTCACCCGGCCGGTAGCACCAAGGTCACGACCAACCCGCCACCTTCGCGATTGGCCAGCGCGATGCGGCCGCCATGCGCTTCGGCGATTTCGCGGGCGAGCGCGAGGCCGAGCCCGGTGCCGCTGCGTTTGGTCGAGTAGAACGGCAGCAGGGCCTGGGCCAGCACGGCCTCGCTCATGCCGGGGCCGCGATCGGCGACCGTGAAACGAGTTTCGTTGACGTTGGCCGCAACGCCCAGCGTCACTCCATCGGCCGCGCTGCCCGACTCGTGCGCGTTCTTCAGCAGGTTGATCAGCGCCTGCTCGATCTGCCCGGCGTCGAAGCGTGACGGCGTGGTGGGGGCATCACCTTCCAAGCGGAACTGGCTGTGCCCACCCAGGCGCGCCAGGAAGTCGGGCCAGTCGACCGGCTCGATGCGAGGCTGCGGCAGCTTGGCGAACTGTGCGTAGCTTGAGAGGAAGCTGTGCAGGTGGGCTGCACGGCCACCGATGCTGTCGAAGACCTGCGGCAGCTTTTCGGCTTGGCCGCGGCGTGCCAGCTCGGCGCCGCTGTGTGCCAGCGAAGAGATCGGCGCCAGCGAGTTGTTGAGCTCGTGGCTGATGACGCGGATCACGCGTTTCCAGCTCGCCACCTCTTCGCGCGCCAGTTCACGCGTCATGCGCCGCAGCAGCAGCAGCCGGTGCGGCGTGCCCTGCAGCAGCAGCGAACGCTGCGACAGGTGAAAGTGCTCTTCGTGGCCACTGTCGTCGGCGATCGAGAACAGCTGGTCCTGCTGGCTGGCCACCGCGTCGCGCAGGTCAGTGGGTGCGTCGGCCAGCAATGTGTCCAGCTGCGTGCCGACCAGCGACCGGCCTTGTGCCAGCAACTGCCGGGCGGCGATGTTCGCGTAGACGATCAGGCCCAAGGCATCGCACAGCATCAGCGCCAGCGGCGTGTTCTGCACCACGGTGTCCAGCAGCAGCTCACGTTGGGCGAGTTGATGGCGCTGCTCGCGCAATGCCTGGCCCAGCTCACTGTGCAGGCGCAGCAGTTCGCCCAGTTCGCCCTGGCCCTGCGCGCGGATCGACATGCTGAAGTCGCCTTCGCGGTAACTCAGCACGGCACCTTGCAGTGCGCGCAACAGGCGCTGCAGTGGCGCTGTGGCGTAGGCAGACAACGCGAACACGAAGGGCAGCAGCAACAGCAGCGTCCAGCCCAGCGCCGCGGCACTGCCGGGCAATGGTGCGCTGACGTTCCAGCCCAGCCGGCGGTGCAGCAGCACCAGCAACGAAGGCAGTGGCCACTGCACCAGCGCTGCGTGCAGCAGCCCTGCCAGCACGACGACCGCCAGCAGCAGCAGCGCCAACCGCGTCTGCAGGTTGTGATTCGGCCCGCGAGAGACCATGCGTGTCAGGACGTCGAGCCGGGGCCAGCCTCGGTCGCCAGGCCGTAGCGCTCCATGCGCCGGTACAGCGCCTGGCGCGACAGACCCAGCGCCTGCGCCGCGCGGCTGACCACGCCGTGGGCATCGGCCAGTGCGGCCAGCACGGCCTCGCGGCTGGGCTCGTTGAGATCACGCGGCGCAGCGGACTTGGCCGGCACTTCGATCTGCAGGTGGACTGGCAGGATCGCGCCGTCGCCGGCCAGCAGCGCAGCGCGGGCCATCACGTTCTTCAACTCGCGCACGTTGCCGGGCCATGGGTGGGCCAGCAGCGCGTCGCGCGCCGCGTCGCCCAGGCGCTTTGCGTCGCCGCCGAGAAAGTGGATCGCCAATGGCAGCACGTCGTCACGCCTTTGCGCCAATGGCGGCACGCGCAGTTCGAACACGTTGAGCCGGTAGTAAAGGTCTTCGCGGAAGGTGCCGGCCGCGACCATGGCCCGCAGGTCGGCGTTGGTCGCGCTGACGATGCGCACCTTCGATTCGCGTGTCTTGCTCGACCCCAGGCGCTCGAAGCGGCCGGTCTCCAGCACCCGCAGCAGCTTGACCTGGCCGGCCAGCGGCAGGTTGCCGATCTCGTCGAGGAACAGCGTGCCGCCATGCGCGGCCTCGAAGCGGCCCTCACGCGCGCGGTGGGCACCGGTGTAGGCGCCGCTGTCGGCGCCGAACAGCTCGGCTTCGATCAACTCGGCCGGCAGCGCGCCGCAGTTCAGCGCAACGAAGGGCAAGGCCTTGCGCGCCGAGTTGGCATGCAGGATCGTCGCCACGTGCTCCTTGCCACTGCCGTTTGGCCCAGTCACCAGCACCGGCAGCTCGGTGCGCGCGACCTGGGCCGCCAGCTCCAGCATCGACAGCATCGCTTCGGACTGGAAGACCAGGCCGTCGATGTCCAGGCGCTGCAGCAGCGCGTCGCGTCGCGCCCGGCGCTCTTGCCGCGCGCGGCTCAGCTCGCGGGTCGTGTCGCCCAGCTCCAGCAGGTTCTGCACCGTGGCCAGCAGCTTCGCGTCGTCCCACGGCTTGGCCAGGTAGTCAGCGGCACCGGCCTTGACCAGCTCGACCGCACTCTCCAATCGCGTCCACGCGGTCAGCAGGATCACCGGCAGGTCGGGGCTGCGCTGGCGCAGTGCGCGAAACAGCACCACGCCTTCTTCGCCCGACGTGGTGTCGGCACTGAAGTTCATGTCCTGGATCACCAGGTCGACCGGTTGGCGGGTCAGCAGTGCCAGGCCGTCGTCCGGCGTGGCTGCGTACAAGGCCTTGATGTCGCGCAGCGACAGCAACAGCGCGAGGGCTTCGCCGACGCCCGGGTTGTCGTCGATGATCAGGACGGTGTGCATGAGGCGGCGAGCATATCAACCGATACGCCGCTGTCGCAGCGCGCAAGCCCTCATCGCGTGCATCAGCTGCGCAGCGCCGCCACCGGCGGTAGCGCCGCGGCGCGGCGGGCCGGCGCGAGCACCGCGATCTGGCCCAGCGCCCACAGCGCCAACGCGCCGATCGGCAGGTAGAGCAGGGGCAGCCGCGGCATCTCGTAGCTCGCCATCAGCACCAGACTCAAGCTGAACGCGCCGCCCATGCCCAGCACGATGCCGACCGTCGACAGCAGGAAGTT
Source organism: Ideonella sp. P3_A4 (assembly GCF_056403075.1). Taxonomy (NCBI): domain Bacteria; kingdom Pseudomonadati; phylum Pseudomonadota; class Betaproteobacteria; order Burkholderiales; family Sphaerotilaceae; genus Ideonella; species Ideonella sp. P3_A4. The sequence continues at coordinate 7,827 of NZ_JBFUGE010000084.1, forward strand.
CTCGAGCTGGAAGTAGCGCAGGATCTGGCCGCGTGTGGCGCCCATCGCGCGGCGGGTGCCGATCATCCGCGTGCGCTGCTGGACCCAGAAGCTGGCCAGGCCGACGATGCCGAACGCGGTGACCACCAGCAGCGCCACGATCACGCCGCCCATCAGCCAGACCATGGCGCGATCCTGGGCGTAGTAGCTGGCGTGCATCTCGGCGAGGGTCTTGGTGTTGGTCACGATGCGCGACGGGTCGTTGTGCTCGATCGCGGCTGCGGCGGCCTTCAGCACGGCGTCGCGCTGGGTGGGCTCGGTGCGAATGAGGTAGTCGCCGCCGCGGAAGGTGGCGCGCAGCGGAAGCACCATGGCAAAGCCTTCGTTGTCGTGGCGCGCCTTGCCGGGATACGGATGGGTCAGCCGCTCGGCGACGCCGATCAYCACCGACGGGTTGTCGGTGTAGGCGTAGATCGACTGACCCAGCGGCGATTCACCAGGAAAGAGTTTCTCGGCCAGCTCGCGGTTGATGATGACCTGGCCGACTGTCGGATCGGTCTGCTTGTCGATCTCGGTGCCGAGTTGGTATTCCTCCGGCCTGAAGTCGCGCCCTGCGACCAGCTTCAGTCCCATGCTGTCCAGCCCCTGCTCGCCGACGGCGTACATGGAGCTGGAATAGCGGGGACTGTTCTTGTCGGCCGGCCGGCGCACGTCGGTGTTGTTGCTGTTGCGACCGTAGATCACCTGGTTCACCACCGTGGCGCTCTTCACGCCGGGCAACTGGCGGATGGCCGTCAGGTCGCGCGTGGTCAGCTCATCGGGGTCGGCGTTGCCGCCGGTGCCCCGCACGCCGATCACGACGAGCTCGGATTCGGGCAGGCCGCTGTCGTGGTTCAGCGTGTCGATGCGCTGGCTGATCAAGTGCAGCGCATTGCAGACGATGGCGCTGGTCAGTGCGATCTCCAGCACGATCAGGCTGGCGGCGGTCTTGTGCCGGCGCAGCGTGGAGAGGATGGGAAGGATGTCCATGGCTGTGGCTCCTGGTGGGCGTTCTTATTGCGTCTTGAGTTGCTGTGCAGGCGTCACGTGGGCGGCGCGCCACGCGGGCAGCAGGCCGGCGACCAGGCTGGAGGCGAGTGCCAGCAGCAGCGTCAACGAAAGCATCGGCCAATCCATGCGCACCAGTGGCGCGTATTCGGCCGGGCTGTGCTGCACCAGCCACAGGCCGAGCATGGCCAGCACCAGGCCCAGCACGCCGCCGGCAACGCCGATCGTTCCCGCTTCGACCAGGAATTGCGCGAACACGTCTCGCCGGGTGGCACCCAGCGCGCGGCGCACGCCGATCTCGCCGGAGCGGCGCAGGCACTTGGCCAGCAGCAGGCCGACGGTGTTCGTGAGGCACACGAGAAGGAACCCGAACGCCAGCCAGACCTGCAGCCGCACGTCGCTGGGCAGCGCCTTCTGGAAGGTCAACCAGTCGGTCACATTGCGCAGGCGCACGTTGGACGGGCGCTCGAAGCGGCCGGCGCGCCGCTGCTCTTCGGAATACTGGACGAGATAGTCGCGGAAGGCCGGCGCCTGGTCGGCCGACTCGAGCTCGACCCAGTACTGGACCCACGCGCAGGGCGAGTTCATTTCGCGCGGCCCTTGGCCATTCGAACTGCCCCAGCAGTCCATGTTGCCCGAGGTGCCGAACTTCAGGCCCATCGCGGTGGAGAAGGGCAGCAGCACCTGCTCGTACTCGGTCATGCCCATCGTCATGTCGTAGAAGTGCGGCACTGGCTTCCAGGGCTTGAGCACGCCGACGATGCGAAAGGCGACGCTGCGGATCTGCACCTCGCGACCGACGCTGTTCTCGCCGCCGAAGAGTTTCTCGTTCAGCTCGGACGTGATCACCGCGACGCGTGCCTCGCTCGCATCAGCCTGGGCGTCCCAACCGCTGCCGTAGAGGAAGGGCGCGTCGAACATCGCGAAGAAGTCGGCCGTGGCGTAGCGCGCGACCGAAAAGAAGGGCTTGATCGAGGCCGATTCGGGCTGCACCGGCACGTTGGCGCCACTCATCATCACCTGGCGCTTGGCATGCTTGGCGCGCATCAACGCCTCGGCGTCGAAGCGGCTGAGCTGGAAGATGGGTTCCTGGCCGGCCTGGTAGCCAATCATGTTGCCGGCGTCGATCTGCACGTTGAACAGGCGCTCGCTCTTTTGCGGGATCGGGTCGCCGGCGAGTACCTTGTAGACCGTCAGCGTGGTCATGCAGGCGCCGATGCCAAGCCCGAGGGCGAGCACCATCAGCACGCTCAGGGCGCGGGCCGACTTGAAGCTGCGCAGCGCGAGGTCGAAGTAGTAGGCGAGCATCAGAGGGTCCCCTTCAAGAGCAGTTGGTTGACGGCGGCCAGCTCGGGCTCGCCGAGCGCTCCGGCGGCTTGCTGCAGCAGCAGCCGGGCCAGCACATAGCCGTGGCGTGCCTGGTCGTGCGCGTTCTGCGCCGCGGCCTGGGTCTGGATCGCCAGCAGCAGATCGGTCATCGTGCGCGTGCCCAAGCCCTGGCCGGCGCGGGTCGAGGCCAGCGCCTGGTCGGCCGCGTTCACCGCGGCGCGGGTGCTTTCGAGCAGCATCACGCCCGAAGCCACGGCCTGGTACTGCGCCTGGGTTTCGCGCATCAGCGCGCGGCGGGCGATTTCGTAGTCGTCGCGGGCCAGGTCGCGTTGGTAGCCGGCCTGGCGCAGTTGCGATTGCGTGGCACCGCCGGCGAACAGCGGCACCGTGAGCCGCAACGCGAACTGCGTGCCGCCGCGGCGCTGTTCGTCGCTGATGCCGGCGCCGCTGGCGCGCGCGCTGTCCAACCCGGCGCTGAGCGTGGGCCAGTGTGCGGCGCGAGCGGCGCCGATGCGCTGCTCGCTGGCGTCGACCACGCGCGATTGCGACAGCAACTGCGGGTTGGCACGCAAGGCCTGGTCGACCCAGGCCTGCGGCTGTGCCGGCTCGGGCAACAGGGCCGGCAGCTCGGGCGCCAGCGCACGCAGGTCACCGGGCGTCTGACCAGTGATCTGGGCCAGCGCCTCACGCGCGTCGGCCAGCGCCTGCTGCGCCTGCACCGTGCTACCGCGCGCCAGCGCGTGGTACGCGCGGGCCTGCTCGACATCGACCTGCGCCGACAGGCCGGCGTCGAAACGCTTTTGCGCCTGCGCCACCTGCGCCGCGAACGCGTCTTCGTTGGCCTTGGTGGTCGCGAGCGCCGCCTGGGCCGACAGCACGCCGAAATAGGCCGTGGCCACGCGGGCGCACAAGGCCTGCTCGGCAGCACGCACGCGCAGGTCTTGCGCCGATTCGAGTGTTCGTTCGGCGTCCCAACTACGCAGCTTGCCCAGATCGAACAAGGTCTGGCTGATGCTGCTGCCGAGCTCGCGGCTGCGTGAGCCGTCTTGCTGGTCGCGGGTTTCGGTGGCGTTCARCTGCCACTGCGGCAACAGCGCCGCGCGGGCCTGCACGGCCAGCTCGCGCTGCACGCCGCGCTGTGCGTCGGCCGAGGCCAGCACCGGGTCGGCCGCGCGTGCCTGGGCGTAGACCTGCAACAGGTCTTCGGCCGACGCGGCTTGTGCGCAGGCCAGCGCCAGCGCGGTGATGACGAAACGAAAGCGCATCGTCAAGAAGCCGCAGCCGTGCGCGGGCGCAGCAGCGCTGGATCGATGTGCAACTCGGCCGCGATGTCGACCACCTGGCCGTCGATCACATGCACGTTGCGCTGTGCACGAGCGGCCAGCTGCGGGTCGTGCGTGACCATCACGATCGTCGCGCCTTCGAGGTGCAGCTCTTCCAGCAGGTCCATCACGCTGCGGGCCATCTGGCTGTCGAGGTTGCCGGTGGGCTCGTCGGCCAGCAGCAGCTTCGGGCTGCCAGCCAGTGCGCGGGCGATCGCCACGCGCTGCTGCTGGCCACCCGACAACTCGCTCGGGTAGTGCTTGGCGCGCGCCGACAGGCCCACGCGGGCCAGCGCATCGGCGGCCCGCTCGCGGCGCTCAGCGTTCGGCAGCCCGCGATAGCGCAGCGGCACCTCGATGTTGTCGATCACGTTCAGGTCCGGGATCAGGTTGAAGGCCTGGAAGATGAAACCGATCTTCTGGTTGCGGATGCGCGAGCGCTCGTCGTCGGCCATGCGGCTGACGTCGATGCCGTCGAGCTCGTAACGGCCGCCGGTGAAGGCTTCGAGCAGGCCGGCGATGGTCAGGAAGGTGGTCTTGCCCGAGCCCGACGGGCCGGTGACGGCGACGAACTCGCCGGCTTTCACCTCGAGATCGAAGTTGCGCAGCGCGTAGGTCTCGACCATCTCGGTGCGATAGACCTTGGACAGGGACTGCATTTTCAGCATGGCGGGTTCCTCGTCTCTCTCTTGAATCGGGTGTGGGGTTCAGGGGCTGACCACGACGCGCTCGGCGCCGCGGAAGTTGTCGGTGCCGGAGATCACGACCTGCTCGCCGGGCTTCAAGCCCTCGAGGATCTCGACCTTGGCCAGGCTTTGCGCGCCGAGCTTGATGGCGCGCTTTTCGGCGACGCCGTCGTGCAGCACGTAGGCGACGCGGCCGCCGCCCTCGTCGACGAAGCTGCCGCGGGCGACGGTCAGCACGTTGTCCCGCTGGTCCAGCAGCACGCGCACCGACAGGCGCTGGTTTTGGCGCAGTTGCTCAGGCAGCGCGCCATCGAAACGCAGGCGCGCGGCGACCTCGTTGTTGACGACCTCGGGCGAGACCGAGCTGACCTTGCCTTTCCAGCGCTGGCCGTTGCCGCTGATCTCGCCGGGCATGCCGGGCTGCAGTTCGCGGGCAAAGCTCTCGGCCACCTGCATCTGCACCTCGAGCTGCGACAGGTCGACCACGGTCAGCAGCTTGGCGTCCTTGGCCACGCTCATGCGGTCGCTGATGAACAGCTGGCCGACCTGGCCGTCGACCGGCGAGCGCACGGTCAGCTCGTCGCTCTGGCGCACGATGTCCTTGACCATCAACTGCTGGCGCTCGAAGGCCTGGTGCTTGGCCTGCAGCTCGAAGCGCATCGCGTCGTCCTTCAGGTTCAGCAACTCCTTGGCCTGCTTCAGCGCAACCTGGGCGCGGTCGACCGCGTCGCGGGCCTGGTCGACCTGCGCGCGGGCGGTGGCGCCGGCCTCGAAGGCCTGGGTCTGGCGCGCCAGTTCGTTCTGCGCGGTCTTGTAGGCGATTGCGGCCGTGTCGAGCTGGCCCTGCGCCATTGCGCGCTGCTGACGCGCGTCGGCTTCGGCGCGCAGCGCTTCGCTTTGCAACGCATCGGCGTTCGAGCGCTCTTGCGCCAGCCGGGCGGCCAGGTCGGGGCTGGCGATGCGCGCCAGTTCCTGCCCGCGCTTGACCTGGTCACCGGCCTGGATAGCCAGCGTCACCGTGCCGGCGCTGCCCGCATACAGCGTGGGGCTGACGGCGGCGACGACCTTGCCTTCGCCGGCCACATCGCGCGTCAGCGGGCCGCGGGCGACCTCGGCCACCGACAGCCGGCCCAGGCTGACCGAACTCTGCGACGACAGCCCGCGCGACAGCGCCGGCCAGCCCCAGGCCAGCAGCCCCGCCAGGGCCAGCCCGCCGGCTGCAGCGATGAACACCGTCTTGCGGCGTTGCCACAGCGGTTGGGGTGTCAGCACCCGGTCTTGCGCAGAGGTGTCACGAATCATGGTGTCCGGCGGTCGGCTCGGTCGTCTGGATGGGCTCTTCTTTTGCAAGCGGCGTACCAGCAGCTGTCGCGGATATTTCTCTTTAAAAATCAATGACTTGAGAGAGGTGATCGGCTCGGTCGGACTGTCCGCGGACACTCCGCCGGACAGCCGGCGCGGACAACCATGGCCGTGACATGCCCATACAACTCCCAAAGACCGTGTGGCGAAAGATTTGGGAAAATTTTCCCAACAATGACCACGCTGGTACGCGCTCAACGGGTTCTGGAAACCGCGATCGCCACCTTGTTGCGACCGCTGTTCCGCCTGTTGTTGCGGCAATCCATGTCCTTCATCGCTTTCGAAGAGATTGCCAAGCGCGTGTTTGTGGAGGTGGCGATGAAGGACTTCGGTATCGAGGGCAAGGCGCCGTCGATGTCGCGGGCGGCGATCCTCTCCGGGCTGACCCGCAAAGAGGTCGCCCGCCTGCTGGCCGAACGGCCCGCCGATGAGGCGGAGCCCGGCGAGCGCTACAACCGCGCGGCCCGGGTGCTGACCGGCTGGCTGCGCGACATCGACTTCACCGAGAGCGACGGCTCACCACGCTGGCTGCGCGACGAAGGGCCGCGCAGCTTCGCTGAGCTGGTACGCCGCCACAGCGGCGACGTGCCAGCCCGCGCGGTGCTGGACGAGCTGCTGCGCGTCGGCGCCGTGCGCCGGCACAGCGACGGCCGTATCGAGCCACTGGCCCGCGCCTACGTGCCGGCCACCAGCGTGGCCGACAAGCTGGCGATCCTCGGCGCCGACGTGGCCGACCTGATCACGACGATTGAGCACAACATTGACCACGGCAAGACCGCGCCGCGCTTCCAGCGCAAGGTCATGTACCACCGCATTGCGGCATCGCAATTGCCGGCACTGCGCAAGCTCACCGCGATGCAAGCTCAGGCCTTGCTGGAGCGCATGGACAGCTGGCTGCTGGAGCACGACACGGGCGTGCCCGAAGACGGCCCCGAGCCGCGCGCCGCGCGCGTCGGGCTGGGCATCTACTACTTCGAAGAGCCGCTCGACAGCTCATCGAAGCAGGACCTGGATTTCATTGGAGAAGAATCATGAAGCTGCGTTGTTGGAGCGCCCTGTTGGGCGGGATCGTCACGTCGATGTTGGTGGCTTGCGGCGGTGGTGGCGGCAGCGGTGGAGGCGGTGGCATCGGCGGCACTGGCACGATGCGGATCGGCCTGACCGATGCGCCTTCGTGCGGCTACGACGAGGTCAACATCACGATCGAGAAGGTGCGGGTGCACACCAGCGCATCGGCAGGCGACAACGACGCCGGCTGGTCCGAGCTGGTGCTGAACCCGGTGCGCCGGGTCGACCTGCTGACGCTGCAGAACGGCGTGGTCGAGTCGCTGGGCGAATTGCCGCTGACGGCTGGCCACTACAGCCAGATGCGCTTGGTGCTGGCCGAAAACGACCATGCTTCGCCGCTGGCCAACTCGGTGGTGCCCACCGGTGAAGACGAAACCGCGCTCGACACGCCCAGCGGCCAGCAAAGCGGCCTGAAGATCAACATCGACACGACGGTCGGTGCGGGCCAGGTGCTGGACATGGTGCTCGACTTCGACGCCTGCAAGTCGGTCGTCAAGGCGGGCAACTCGGGCAAGTACAAGCTCAAGCCGGTGATCCAGGCCATTCCGTTGGTGACGACCGCGGGCCAGGGCGTGGTGGGCTATGTCGACACGTCGCTGTCGATGGCCGACACGCGCGTGTCGGTGCAGGTCGACGGCGTGCCGGTCAAGACGACCGCGCCTGACGGCAATGGCAAGTTCGTGCTGTACCCGGTGCCTGTGGGCACCTATGACCTGGTCATAACCGCCGAAGGCCGTGCCACTGCGGTGATGACTGGTGTGCCGACCGACACGGTCGACTACACCTACGTCAACAGTGCGACGGTGCCGATCGTGCCGGGCCCGGCGCCGCTGGGCCTGCGCCCGGTGGTCGGGACGTTGGCGCCCGCCACCGCGACGGTGCGCGCGCTGCAAAGCTTCACCGCCGGCCCGACGGTGGAGGTGAGCTTCGGCCTGGTCGACAGCCTGACGGGTGCCTACGTGCTGGCCGTGCCGATCGACGCGCCGCTGAAGACGGCCTACGTGCCGTCGCCGACCTCGATCACCTTCACGGCCGACGCTGCGGCGGCTGGCCTGTACACGCTCGAGGCCGAGTCCGACGGGGTGCTGAAGACGCAGCCGATCGACGCCCGCCTGGTGGTGCCGCCGGTGAACTTCAGCTTCCCGTAATGTCCTAGCGCGCCAGTTCAGCGCAGCGACGCCAACGCGGCGTCGCTGACGCTGGCGGCCAGCGCCTGCAGTCGCGGGTGCAGAAAGTCGGCCAGCGCCCTCATGCGCGCGCTCAGGTGCGTGCCGCGGGCGAACACCATCGTCAGCTGGTAGGGCTGGCTGTCGTAGCCCGGCAGCACGCGCACCAGCCTGCCAGCGAGCAGGTCGTCGGCCACGTCCAGCCGCGACTTCAGCACCACGCCGTGGCCGTCCAGCGCCCACAGCCGGGCCAGCAGGCCGTTGTCGGCCGAGCGCCGCACGCGCGGCTGCACATCGACGCTCTCTTCGCCGCGAAACAGCGTCCACACATGGCCGGGCCGGCCCGACAGCCGCAGCACGATGCCGTGGTGCGCCGCCAGTTCGGTGGGATCGCGCGGCGTGCCGGCGCGGGCCAGATAGGCCGGCGAGGCGACCAGCACCGCGGTGTTGTCGGCCATCAAGCGCACGATCTGCTCGCCCGACGTCGGTGCGCCATAACGCAGCGCCACATCAACCGGCTCGCGGCCGATGTCGCTGACGCGGTCACCGACCCGCAGTTCCAGCTGCAGCTGCGGGTGCAGCGCCATGAACTCGTCCAGCATCGGCCGCAGCACATGCAGCCCCAGGTCGGTCGACACCGACAGCCGCAGCGTGCCGCGCACCTGCGTCAGCGGCGCATGCAGCTCGGCAGTGCCCTGGTCCAGCAGTGCCAACGCATGGCGCGCACGTTCGAGGAACAAGCCGCCTTCGACGGTGGCCTTCAGCGCGCGCGTGTTGCGGGTGAAGAGGGCGGCGCCCAGCTGGGTTTCCAGTCGCCGCACCGCTGCAGTGGCGGTGGCCGGCAGCAGATCGGCCTCGCGAGCAGCGGCGGCCACGCTGCCCAGCTCAGCCACGCGAAGCGCCAGGCGCAGCGACGGCAGTTCGAGTGGCAGCTGAGGGGTGGGCACGGAACGGGCGCGGCGTGGCATCGCGGCTCCTTCAATTGACAAACGTGGTTTGTGAGTGACGCAGTCTGCCACGCCTGGTTTGTTGACGGCCGGCGCGGCACGATGCCGTCCGTTGTCACTTGAATTTGCCTGATCGAAGGAATCACCATGAAAGCCATTGCACACCGCCACCCCGCACCGCTGAGCGCCGCCGACGCGCTGGAACTGGTCGACCTGCCCGAGCCGACCGCTGGGCCGCACGACCTGCTGGTGCAGGTGAAGGCCGTGTCCGTCAACCCGGTCGACGTGAAGGTGCGCGCCGGCATGCCGGTGCCCGAAGGCCAAGTCCGCGTGCTGGGCTGGGACGCCGCCGGCACCGTGCTGGCGGTCGGCAGCGCGGTTCAAGGTTTTGCCGTCGGCGACCGCGTCTGGTACGCCGGCGCGCTGGACCGCCAAGGCAGCAACGCCGAGCGCCAGGTGGTCGATGCGCGCATTGCCAGCCGCATGCCAGCCAAGCTGGACTTCGCCCATGCCGCGGCCCTGCCGCTGACCGCCATCACCGCGTGGGAGATGCTGTTCGATCGCCTGGGCGTCGCGCCCGGCGGCGGCGAAGGCCAACGCCTGCTGGTGGTCGGTGCCGCCGGCGGTGTCGGCTCAATCCTGGTCCAGTTGGCGCGCAAGCTGACGAAGCTGGAGGTGATCGGTACCGCAT
>NZ_JBFUGE010000085.1:0-17288 GCF_056403075.1 Ideonella sp. P3_A4
TGGACCACCACGTCCACGTTGTGGCGCTCGCTGTCGCCGCGGCTGTCCACGCCGCCGAGGTAAAGGCCGTCGCCGCGAAAGCCTCGCAACACGCAGCTCTTGATCTTCAGGCGGCGCACGCCCATCGCGGCCACCAGGTGGGTGTGCTCACGAAAGCCGCTCCCTGCGACGTCCCCCAGCAACTGGAGCTGGCGCAGCGTGATGTCGTCGACGAAGCTGTCAGCGGTGGGCGATTCGGCTCTCAGCAAGTGAGCGTCGCTGCTGTGAACCAGAATCGCGTCGTGCCCACTGCCGGCCAGATGCGTGCCGCTGCGCAGCCGCAGGCTGCTGACGCGATAGTGGCCCGCCGGCACGTAGACCTGCGCCGCAGTGTCGATCGCTGCCTGGATGGCGGCAGTGTCATCGCTGATGCCGTCGCCCTTGGCGTGGTATGGCGCGTCCTTCACGTTGACATAGCCGACCGGCGTGGCGTCGACGCCGGCGGCCAGCACCGTTACCGCGCCGGCCCCGAGCGCGCGCCGAATGAACCTGCGGCGCGAGCGGTTCATCGGCATCACTGTGACGCTTCTTCTTGCGGTGCCGCCTGCTGCTTGAACTTCCAGGCCCGCATGTAGCGGATCTCGAACGAGTTCGCCCGCCCAGTCGGTGTCGTGTCGTCGGGCTCGCCCGATGCACTGCCGAACCAGAGGTCGAGCAGCACGTACATCGGGTCGCCCATCGCCACGTCGAGCGCCATCACCTGCTGGCCGTCGAAGTAGTAGGTCTGCCGGTTCGGCTCCCACTTGACACCGTACTTATGGAAGCCGGTGGACAGGTCCATGTGGGTGTCGAACTGGCGGCTGCCGATCAGGTGGCCCGGGTAGTCACCCAACCAGACTGTCGGCGCATAGGCCTGCGGGTGCGGGATGCCGTCGACATCGAAGCCCCACGGCGGCGCGCCGCCGGCATAGGCTTCCATGATGTCCATTTCGGGCCGGCGGTCGCCGATGTGGTTGAAGATCCAGAAGCCCGGCCAGGTGCCTTTGCCGACCGGCAGCTTGGCGTCGATCTCGAAGTAGCCGTAGGTCTGGTAGAACTTGCCGTCGGTGTCGATCGTGCGCTTGAAGAACTGGCCGCTCGCATCGCGCTGGGGCCAGATCTTCAGCGAGCCGTTCTCGACCGCAAAGTTCTTCGTCGGGTTGGGCGTGTCGTACCAGATGGCTTCGTTCCAGACGGCGCTGTTGAGCTTGTCGCCGTCGAACTCGTCGTGGAAGTTGAGCACGTAGTCGTCCGGGTCCTGGCCGTAGGGGCCGTCGCCCTGCGCGGTCGTCTTGATCTTGCACAGCTTGTTGGCAGTCGGGTAGGGGTCGCCGAACTGCTCGTTGTTGCAGGAGACGGGGCCCGTCAGCTTCAGATAGGCATAACGCCCGTCCAGCCCGTAGCGCACGCGCCGCGTGCCCGTGAAGTTGCAGACGCCGTGTTCGGCCGCGCACTGCACCCAAGGCTCTTCGGACGGTGGCGCGCCGGGGGATATCTGGCAGATCTTGCTGCTGCCGGGCAACGGGTCACCGAACTGCTGGCTGTTGCAGGCGATCGAATCGGTGGCGTTGCGGTAGAAGAAATGGCCGGACCGACCGAAGCGCAGTTGGTGCGTGCCGGTGAAGTGGCAGACGCCGTTTTCGGCGGCGCACTTCGTCCACTCGACGAGTGGGTCTTCGGCCCGGGTGGGCAGCGCCATGGTGGCGGACCAGACGGCCACACACGCCAGCGCCCACGACCGCAGGCCGGGCAGGGATCGGATGTTCATCTTGTGCGCTCCTTCTGAAGAATCGGTGATGACGACCGATTCATTGTCAGAACGCCACGGCCAACCGATGAGCGCGAGGGGGTAACCGGCAGGTGACAAGCGGCGGCTCTGCGCCGCGAGCAGGCGTGAACTAACCGCGGATGCGCCGGACCAGCGCGGTCGTCGAGTAACCGTCGACGAAGGGCAGCGCGAGCGAGTGGCCACCCCAGCTTTGCACCAGCGGCGTCTCGGCGAGTTTCGCCATGTCGTAGTCGCCGCCCTTGACGTAGATCGCCGGCTTCAGCTGCGCCAGCACCGCCAGCGGCGTGTCCTCCTCGAACAGCAGCACCGCATCGACGCTTTCGAGCCCGGCCAGCAGAAAGGCCCGGTCGAGCTCGCGGTTCAGCGGACGGTCCGGGCCTTTGCCGAGACGGCGGGCAGACGCATCGCTGTTGACGCCGACGACGAGCCGATCGCCCAGCGCGCGGGCCGAGGCCAGATAGGCCACGTGGCCTCGGTGCAGCACGTCGAACACGCCGTTGGTGAACACGGTGCCGGGGCGGCTGCCATGCTCGGCCACCGCCTGCTCGAGGCTCAGCAGCTTGCGGGCGGGGTCGAAGCGATCGAAGGTGGGGGCGGTGCTCACGCCGCAGATTGTGGCGCGAGCGGGTGGCTTCAGCCGAGTGCCGCGCAGCCCATGCATCACCGACGGGCCAGTATTTCTATTTAATACAGTTGACTGTCGATAATTGGTGTCGTTAAATGGAGGCATGTCCTCCGCTGACGACGCACTTCAACACTCGCTCGAATCCCTGGCCACGCTGACGGGCCTGACGCCGCGCACGGTCCGCTACTACATCCAGCAAGGTCTGGTGGACCGGCCGCTGGGCGAGAAGCGTGGCGCGTACTACGTGGCCCGGCACCTCGAGCAGTTGCTGCAAGTGCGCCGCTGGGTCGACGCCGGCCTCAGCCTGGAGCGGATTGCCGAGCTGCGTGCGGGTGCACTCGAAGACCCCACGCGTCGGGCGTCCACGCCCGGCAGCGTGGAGGTGTGGAGCCGCCTGACGCTCGCGGATGGACTGGAGGTGCACCTGGAGCCCGGCCGTGCTGGGCTCAGTGCCGAGCAGGTGCGGCGCCTGGTCAGGCGTTTCACCGAGGCGTATCGCGAGCTGCGCTCGAACGACAACAAGGAAAGTTCATGACCTACCCGGACGGCCTGATCGGCCTTCGCCACCTCGAGGGCCACGCGCGGCCCGTGCTGCAGCACGTCACGATGAGTGCACGGCTGGATGGGCTGCTGCTCGACAGCACGGTGCGCCAGTCGTACCGCAATGCATCGACCGAAACGCTGGAGGTCGTCTACACGTTCCCGCTGCCCGAGGGCGCCGTGCTGCTCGGTTTCAAGGTGACGTTGAATGGCCAAACCAAAGTCGGCACCGTGGTCGAGAAGGTCGAGGCCGAGCAACGCTACGAACAAGCGATGGACGAGGGCGATGCCCCGGTCATGCTGCAGCGCTCGGGCGATGGCCTTTGCACGGCCAACCTGGGCAACTTCAAGCCGGGAGAAGAGGCGGTGATCGAGTACCGCTGCGGCCAGTTGCAGACCGTCGAGCAAGGGCGTGTGCGTCTGTGCGTTCCCACCACCGTGGCGCCACGCTATGGCCACCCCGTGCTTGGCGGCAAGCTGCAGCCCCACCAGGTGCCCGAAGCCTCACTCGCGGTGGAGTACCCGTTCCAGCTCACGCTCGACGTGGATCATGTCTGGGCCAGCGCCTCCATGCACTGCGCCACACACCGCGGCGCTTTCGCCGTCACGCCAGACGGGGCTCGTTTGACGCTGGGTGAGCGCGCCTGGCTCGACCGCGATGTCGTCATCACGCTGCAGGCGGCTGCATTCAGCTCGCGTCTGCAGCGGGTGGTCGATGGTGAGCAGCAAGTGGTGCTCGCGTCGTTTCTTCCGACGACCTCGCAGCCGCCCCTTGCGAGCATCGATCTCAAGCTGCTGGTGGACTGTTCCGGCTCGATGGCGGGTGACAGCATGATCTCGGCGCGGGCTGCGCTCTCGCACGTGGTGCGACAACTGCGTGTCGACGACCGGTTCAGCTACACGCGCTTCGGCACGGACGTACGCCATGGTTTCCAGCGCATGGCGGTGGCAAAACCCCACTACCTGGCGATGCTGCAGGCCATGATCGCGACGACGCAGGCCGACCTGGGCGGTACCGAGATGCTGTCGGCGCTGAAATCGACCATCGCCTTGCAGGGCACCGGCGAGCAATCGGACATCCTGCTCATCACCGATGGCGAGGTGTGGGATGCCGAGCCGATGATTGCCGCGGCCGCCGCGTCGAAGCACCGCATCTTTGCCGTGGGGGTAGGCGCTGCACCCGCGCATTCGCTGCTGCGCCGTCTCGCCGAAGCCAGCGGCGGCGCCTGTGAGTTCGCCACACCGGGCGAGAGCCTGGAAGCCGCGGTCGACCGCATGTTCACTCGCATCCGCCAGCCGCCGCTGGGTGAAGTCCGCTTGCAATGGCGTGGCGCAGGTGGCGCTGCGCCCGACTGGGTGGCGGGCCTTCCCCGCAACGTGTTCGCGAACGACATGCTGCATGTGTTCGCCGGCTTCTCGAACGGCGTGCCCGACGACGTCGCGCTGGTCACTGGCGAAGCGGGCACCGTCGTGGCGCAAGGTCACGTGTCGCCTCAACCGGAAGATGGAAACGAAAGCACCGACGCCTTGACACRCATGGCTGCCGCAGCACGTCTGGGCGAACTCGACGCCAAGGGGGCCTTGGCGCTTGCGCTGCGCTACCAACTGCTGACCGATCGCACCCACTTTCTCGTCGTGCACGAGCGTTCCGCAGAAGACAAGGCCACCGACATGGCGCAGCTGCACACCGTCGCGTCCATGCTCGCGGCTGGCTGGGGTGGCACGGCCCGGGAGCAGACGCGCGGCGCGATGGCGGCCCCCATGGCTGCGGGGGCGGCGGTGATGGCGGCCCCGTCTGGCGCGCCACTGGGCGGCCCGATGCTGCGGTCGTTGTCCAAGCGCCTGCGTGCCGCCGGGGCCGGCGAAGCGCCGGCGGAACGTGGCCGCGGAGTTGTCGACGCAGCACCCACAGCCACCGCCGACGCGGTTCTGCAGGCTGCCATCGCCATCCTGGCTTCGGGCAGCGAGGACGGCTTCGCCGTTGCTCTGGAAGCCTTGAACCCAGAACCCTCGTTGATGCACTGCGTCACCAAACTGCAATCCCTTGGCCTCGATCGCCATGTTGCCTGGGTGCTGCTGGTGCACTGGCTGGCAGGTCAGCGAGGCAGCGACCTGGGCGATGTCGGTGAGGCGGTTGCTGAACGCGTATTGGCGGCCGTGTCGGCCGCGCAGTGGCAGGGTGCGCTCGTGGCGATGGTCGAGACCTTGGGCTGAGGTGACGGCAGTCGCGGGCGCGAAGACTCAAGCCGTGGACTGCGAATGGACCTTCGCCTGCCACAAGCGATTGAGCACCTCGTCGAAGCCGATCACGAAGCCGTGGGTGTCGAACAGCGGCGAGTGGCCGCGTGCCTCGCGCAGGCGTTGGCGCCAGGCCTGGCGTTCGTTCGGGTTGGCGATGAGGCGCCGCGCGAGTGCCTCGTGGTCGGCCACGTTCGTGGACACGCCCTCGGGCAGGCCCGCCGCGCGCAGCAGGCTGGCGCCGACGCGACCGGCGAAGGCGGTGCCCAGCACGCTGAGCACCGGCACGCCCGCCCA
Source organism: Ideonella sp. P3_A4 (assembly GCF_056403075.1). NCBI lineage: Bacteria > Pseudomonadati > Pseudomonadota > Betaproteobacteria > Burkholderiales > Sphaerotilaceae > Ideonella > Ideonella sp. P3_A4. Next base: position 5,508 of record NZ_JBFUGE010000085.1, read on the forward strand.
TAACGCATCGCTGACGGTGGTGTGGCCGTTGTAGAAACGCGTGTCGAGCACCAGGTCGGCCAATGCCAGTCGCTCGAGGTGACGGGGCTTGGGCCAGACCGGCGCGAAGACGAGGCGCTCGGGTTCGATACCGGCGGCCTGCGCGGTCGCGCGCAAGCGGTTGCGTGTGTCTGCCGGGCCATCGACCAGCCACAGCACGGCGCGCGGCTCGTTGGCGAGCAGGCGCATCCACAGCGCGAAGGTCTCGGCGTCGAGCTTGTAGTGGGTGCAGAAGCAGGCCAGCACGACCGCTTGGTCGGGCAGGCCGCAGTCGGCACGGGTCAGGTCGGTCGACGCGACACGTTGCGTGTCGTCGGTGCACTGGTAGCTGTGCGGCAGGTTCGCGATCGGCTCGACGAAAGCGAGCTGGGCCGACAGCGGGGTGACGGTGGCATCGCCGATCGTCGCGTCGAACCACGGTGCCGCAGCCGCGCCGGGGTAGCCGAGCCAGGTGAGCTGCAGCGGCGCCGGGCGCAGCGCGAACACTCCGGGGCGCGCATCGCGGGTGTAGCCCTTCAGGTCGATCAGGATGTCGATCTCGGCCGCGCGCAGCGCTTCTGCCAATGCGCGGTCGGTCAGRCGCCCGACGTCGTGGAACTGGTCGACATCGCGCTTCAGCCCGCGCCGGTAGTCGCTGCCGTCGTCGGGCCCGAAGGACCAAGCGCTGAGCTCGAAGCGTGCCCGGTCATGGCGCGAGAACACGCCGCGCATCAGGTGCATCGTCGCGTGGTTGTGGAAGTCGGCCGACGCATACGCCAGGCGCAGGCGCGGTTGCTCGACCGCACGTCGCGGAAGCAGCGGCGCACCGGCACGTTGCGCGATGTGCGCGGCGTGGCGAGCGGCGATCGGTGCAATGTCCGCATCGCTCAAGGGCAGTGGCAGCGACAACACTGAGAACGGCGATGGCGGGTCGAAGCTCGGCGCATCGGCGGTGGGCTCGCTGCCCAGTTGCCGCACCAGCGTGCGCAGCTCGGCCTCGCCGGGCAGGCGGGCCCAGTCGCAGAGCTGCTGGCGCAGGTGCACGATCTGCAGCTGCACGCCGAGGTGGTCGGGCTGCTGCTGTCGGCACTGTTCGAGCTCGGCCAACGCGGCTTCGTGGGCGCCTCGTGCCAAATGGATGGACGCCAGGTTGAAGCGTGCGGCGAAGTGCGTGGGCGCGGTGTTCAGCAGCGTGTCGTAGTGTGCTTGCGCGTCGTCGAAGCGTTGCAGCGATTGCAGCGCGAGGCCGAGGCTGTAGCGCGCACGGGTGTGCGCCGGCTGGTCGGCCAACACGGCTTCGAAATGGGGCACGGCCTCGGCCGGTCGATCGGCGCGTTGCAGCGCGATGCCGAGGTTGAAGCGCGCTTCGAGGCTCATCGGCTGCAGCAGCAGGCAGCGTTCGTAGGCGGTCAATGCGCCCTCGGTGTCGCCGGTGTCGAGGCAGGCGTTGCCCAGGTGCAGCGCGGCTTCAGCGAAGTCGGGCCGCAATGCGAGCGCGGCTCGTGCGACCTGGACCGCGTCGGCCGCACGGCCTTGCTGGCGCCACAGGTCGGACTGTTGCGACAGCGCGAGGGCATCGTTTGGCTGGCGGCGCAGCGCTTCGGCATACAGCGGACCGGCGTGTTCGAATTCGCCGCGCGACTTGTGCAGATTGGCCAGGTTGCGCCATGCATCGGTGTAGCCGGGGTCGACGTCGATCGCGCGGCGATAGGCTTCTGCAGCGAGGCCGTCGGCACCAATGCGGCGCTGGATCGCGCCGAGCAGCGCCCACGCGTCGGCGCGCCTGGGGGCGCGTTGCAGCGTGGCAACCACGTCGGCTTCGGCGCGCGGCGCATTGAAGGTGGGTGACTGGTAGGCGGCGAAGGCTCGCACCAACCAGCCGTCGGCATCGGTCGGAGAAATGTCAGTGCGCGGCAAGCGCTGGCGCACCAGTTGGCCAAGCGCCGAGGCCACGCCATTGCGCACGGTCGACCAATCGCCACGCGTGGTCTGGCGGAACAGGCGTGCGCTCGGGTACCAACTGCTGCGCTCGTCGGCTAGGCCCCAGCGCCAGTCGTGGTGGAACGGCAGCGTCACGTAGACCGGCTTGCCCATCGCACCGGCGAGGTGGGCAACCGAGGTGTCTGAGGTGATGACCAGGTCCAGCTCGGCGATCACCGCGGCGGTGTCGTCGAAGCTCTGGATCTCGGCGTCGAGGTTGATGAAGTTCGGTGTCAGCGTCTGGCCGGCGAGGTCGCGCTGCCCGTCGCCCTTTTGCAGCGAGAACCAACGCAGGCCGGGCAAGCGAAGCCACGGCGCAAAGGGGGCGAAGCGCGGCGAGCGCTGGCCATCGTTCTTGACGTTCGGGTTGCCGGCCCAGACCCAGCCCACCGCCAGCTCGCGCTCGCGATTGAAGCCATGTTCGACCAGGCGTTGCTGCCAGTGGCTGCAGCGTGCCGCGTCGGCGTGCACGTAAGGCACGAGGGTCGGCAATGCGTCGTCCGTGATGCCCAGCGTGTGTGGCAGGCTCATCAGCGCGACGTGGCAGTCGAATGCCGGAATCGCTTGCGGCGGCAGGCCGCGCTGGGTGACCGCATCGACACCCGGGATGCGCGCGGCCAGGCCCATCATCTCGCCCAGAACCTCGAGCACGACCCGACCACCGCGTCGCTTGACCTCGGGCACGAAACGCAGGAACTGCAGCGCGTCGCCAAAGCCTTGCTCGGCCCAGATCAGCACGGTGCGACCGTTCAGCGGCGAGCCGTCCCAGACCGGTTGCGGGCAGTCGCGCTGCTCGGGTTGGCGGCGTGCGAAGCGCCATTCGTAGTCGGTGAAGCCTTGCTGGAACTGGCCGTGCAGCAGATGCGCCAGCGCGCGGTTCCAGTGGCCATCGACATGTTGCGGATCGCGCTGCACGGTGGCGTCGAAGGCGACGAGCGCGTCGTCCCAGTCGCCGAAGTGTTCGAGCGCGACGCCGAGGTTGTGGATGGTCTCGGCGTTGTCGGGGTTCAGGCGCACCGCTTCGCGGTAGGCGGCCAGCGCGCCGGTCTTGTCTTCACGGTCACGGCGCAGGTTGCCCAGGTTGTTCCAGGCGTCGGCGTAGCCGGGTTGCAGCTGCGTCGCGCGCAGATACGCCCCTTCGGCCAGGTCGAGGTGGCCCTGGCGCTTGAAGAGGATGCCCAGCAGCGTCCAGCCATCGGCACGTTCGGGTTCAGCCTGCAGCGCGGCTTCGGCGTAGGGCAGGGCTTCGTCGTCGGCACCGGCTTGGTAGAGCGCGAAGGCGCGTTCGATCGCGGTCGCGGGCCAGGCTTTCATCGCGCCCAGTGCGGCAGGCTTCAAGCCCTGGCGCTGGCGCCAGGCCATGCGGTCGTAGAGGCTCTCGAGATCGCGCGTCCAGGCGGCGCTGTCGAACAGCGGCATCGCCAGGCGTTGGTCGACCAGGCGTTGCTTGAAGCCTTGCAGGCGCGCAGCGTCCTGCGCCAATGCGACGGCCAGTTCGATGTAGGCCTCGGCACTCGCAGTGGCCAATTCGGGCACGCCAGCCGCGTGCAGCAGGCTGGTGGCAACGCGCGAGGCAAAGGTGTCACCCGTGCGAGTCAGCACCGGTACGCCGACCCACAGCGCGTCGCTGCAGGTGGTGTGGGCGTTGTACGGCTCGGTGTCGAGCACCAGGTCGGCCAGCTGCACGCGGGCCAGGTGTTCGGCCAGCGGCTTTTCGGGCGCGAAGAACAAGCGCTGCGGGTCGAGGCCACGCGCTTGCATCGCGGCACGCAGGTTGGCTTCCGCCAGCGGGTTCGAGCGCAGCAGCCACAGCACGGTGTTCGGCGCGCGTTGCAGCACCTGGCACCAGCGTTCGAACACCGTCTCGGTGACCTTGTAGCTGTAGTTGAAGCAGGCCAGCACGACCTTGTCTTCCGGCAGACCAGCGTCAGCGCGTGTGGGCTTGGTGGCCACCGCACGTTGGCGGTCGTTCGGCTGGTAGCAGTGCGGCAGCTGGGCGATGCGCTCGTCGTAGTCGGCGGCGTGGGCCAGTGGCGTGACGACCGCGTCACCGATCACATAGTCGGCAAAGTCGGCACCGAGCGTGCCGGGGTAACCGAGGAAGTTGACCTGCACCGGCGCCGGCCGCAGCGCGAGCACGCCGCTGCGCGTGTCGCGCGTATAGCCCTTCAGGTCGACCAGCACGTCGATGCCATCGGCGTGGATGCGGTGGGCCAGGTCTTCGAGACCGAGTGCTGCGCAATCGATGAAGTGATCGACGGCTCGCACCAGGCGGTCGCGCATCGTGCTGCCGTCGTTCGGGCCGCAGCTGTAGGCGAAGACTTCGACGCGCTGGCGGTCGTGGCGCTCGAACACCTCGGCCATCAGATAGGCGGTGGCGTGGGCGTGCAGGTCGGACGAGAGGTAGCCGATGCGCAGCTTGCTGTCGGCCGGCGCGCGCACCGGCGCAGGGGCATAGCGCATCTGCGGTGCGCGGGCGAGTTGTGCGGCGTACTGGCGCGCGACCCATTGGCGGGCGCAGCGGCGCTGCTGTGCGCGGGTCGCGGGCAGGGCGAGGTAAGCAAACGGGAACACAGGCTGTGCGGGACCGGCCAGCGGGTCTTCGCCACCGCTGTCGACCGCGGCCAGCACTTGTGCGGTGGCGGCGCGTGCGCCTTCGAAATCGCAGGCTGCCTGCAAGGCGCGCAGCAGCGAGGTCTGCGSCAGGCTGTAGTGCGGGTCGATGGCCAACGCGGCGCGGTAGTGCGCGATCGCATCGGCCGGGCGGCCGGCATCGTTGTACAGGTTGGCGAGGTTGTATTCGGTTGGTGCGCTGCGCTCGTGCGACAGCGACTGCTGGAACAGTTGCTCGGCCTCGGTCGCAGCGCCGCGCCGTTGCGCCGCGGCGGCCAGCAGGTTCAGCAGACCGGCGAGCTCACAGCCGCTGGCGAGCCCATCGCGCCACGCGGCTTCGGCTTCGGCCGGCTTGCCCTGGGCCAGCAGCGTCTGGCCGAGGGCCGACCAGGCGGCGGATTGTTTGGGCGCCAGCCTCAGCGATTCGCGGTAACTGGCCACCGCAGCGGCCAGGTCACCGGCGGCCTGCTGCGTGTTGCCGAAGTTGCTGAGGATCACCGCGCGGAAGGCCGGTTCCTGGACCAGCGTCAGCGCGTGTTCGAAAGCGGTCAGCGATTCGGCGAAGCGGTGGCGGCGCTTCAGCGCCAGCGCCAGCAGGTGCCAGCCGTCGATGCTTTGGGAATCGGCCAACAGCGCTTCGCGGCACAGGGTTTCGGCCCGCGAGTCCTGGCCAGCGTTCAGGGCGGCCATGGCGCGGCTGAGCAGATCGTTCGCGGCTTGCACCAAGCGAGTCGGGGACCAGTTGGCCAGCCGCTCGCGGATCGTCTGCACGACGCCGTCCCAGTCCTGCGGCGCGCTTTGGCGCAGCAGGCGCAGGCTGGGGTACCAGTCGGTGGTTTCGCCTTCACGCAGCCAGCGCCAGTCCGGCCCGTGGGCCACCATCACCCAGCAGGGCTTGTTCATCGCCCCGGCCAGGTGCACGACCGAGGTGTCGACCGAGATCAACAGGTCGATGCCGGCCATCGCGGCGGCGGTGTCGGTGTAATCGTTCAGCTCGGCGTCCAGGTCCAGCACCTGGTCTTTCCAGCGTGACGTGCGCAGCTCTTCGGCCGGCTCGCCCTTTTGCAGGCTGACGAAGCGCAGGCCGAGCAGGTCGAGCAGCGGCGCCAGCGTTTCCAGCCGGGCCGAACGATTGCGGTTGTTGGCGTGGTCCTTGTTGCCCCCCCAGACCAGGCCGACCGTGGCGCGCACGCCCGGCGGCTTGGCCAGCCGGGTGCGCCAGGCGGCGATCTTGTTCGACGGCGCGCGCAGGTAGGGCACGACTGCCGGGATGCGGCCGACCGTGGTGGCCATGCGGTGCGGCAGGCTCAGCAGGAACGCCCAGTAGTCGTAGCGGTGGTTGTGCATCTGCCCGGGCGCGATCACGCGCGTCGGGCCGTCCAGGCTCTTGAACAGATCGACCAGCGGGCCGTCGACGACGAGGGTGACCTCGGCGCCGGCGTCGCGCAGCATCGTCGCGTAGCGGCTGAACTGCAGCTGGTCGCCCAGGCCTTGTTCGCGCACCAGTGCGATGTGCTTGCCGTGCAGCGGCTCGCCCTGCCACATCGGGCAGCCGAGCGCTGGCGGGCGCGGCGCGCTCTTGTTCTGCGAGCGCGGGTGGTAGCGGATTTCGTAGCCGGCAAAGCCGCGCTGCAGGTGGCCGAACAGCAGATCGGCCAGCGCGATGTTGTACAGCGTGTCGGCGTTGCCCGGCGCCAGCGCGAGCGAACGCTGGTAGCAGCGCATCGCCTCGTCGTAGTCGCCGCGCTCCTTGGCCAGCTGGCCCAGGCTGTTCCAGCTACGGTGGAACTTCGGGTCAATCTCAAGCACTCGCTGGTACAGCGCCACCGCGTCGTCGCAGCGGCCAGCTTCTTTCAGCAGGGTGCCCAGGTTGTTCAGCGCATTGACGTGGTCCGGCTGCTCGGCCAGCACCGCCCGGTAGCAGGCCTCGGCCTCGGCCGGGCGGCGCATTTCCTGGTGCAGGGTGCCCAGGTTGTTCAGCGCCTCGACATGGCCGGGCTTGAGCGCCAGCGCCTGGCGGTAGGCGGTGTCGGCCTCGGCGTGGCGGCCGCGGGCCTGCAGCACCAGGCCCAGGTTGTTCAGCGCCTCGACGTTGTCCGGCAGCAGCTCCAGCGCCCGGCGCAAGGCGGCCTCGGCCTCAGGCCAGCGGGTCAGCGTGCGCAGCACCTCGCCGCGGTTGACGTGCAGGTCGGCGGCGTCGGGCTTCTGTTCAGCCGCCTTGTCCAGCCACTGCAGCGCAGCCTCGTGCCGGCCGAGCAGGTGCTGGGCGACACCCATCAGCTGCAGCGCCTCGGGTTGCGCCGGCGACAGTTTCAGCGCGGCCAGGCAGGCCTCGGCCATCGCCTGCGGCTGGCCGGCGCGAAACGCGGTGACGGCCTGGCGCAGCAGATCCAGCACCTCGCCGACGGGCGGCGCGGGCGGGTTTTGGACGGGCAGGGCGGAGGGGGGGGCGAGCAGCTCCATATCCTGCCAAGGGTAGGCGGCGCTGGCCGGGTGTGAGAAGAAGAAAAGGCCCCGGGAAGGGGCCTTTTTGGGGACGTGGTGTCGGCCGGTCAGCCTCCAAAGATGTCGCTGGAGTCGATGTTGCTCACGTTCGTGCCCAGCAGCTTGATCTCCATGTCGACCGAGCCGTCGCCGTTCAGGTCCACCAGCAGCACGCTGTCACCCGCGCCCAGGCCGCTGCCGTAGGTCGTGCCGTTGACGGCACGGACTTCCGTGTTGCCGCTGGAGGTGAAGGCGCCGGTGCCGAGGAAGTCCAGGTTGCCCTGCACCAGTCCCAGCAGGTAGATCTGGTCGACCGTCGACGCGTTGGTGCCGGCGTTGAAACCGGTGATCGTGTCGGCCGACGAGCCGGTGCCGGACTCCGAAGCCGCCTTGAACAGGATCTTGTCGACCCCGGCGCCGGCGGTGATCGCGTCGACACCGTCCTTGGCCCAGACGGTGGTGCCGCCGGCCCGGATGGTGATCGTGTCGTTGCCGCTGGAGCCGACGACGCTTTCGACCGACGAGACCGAGACGGAGCCCGCGGCCAGCATCGTCAACGTGTCGGTGCCGGCGGCGCCGGTGAGCGTTTCGACGCCCGAGACGGCGATGTTGCCCGAGACCATCAGCTGGACCTTGTCGGCCGTGCCAGTGGTGCCGATCACCGTTTCGACGCCCGACAGCTGCAGCAGGCCAGTGCCCGCCATCGTGACCACCTCGGTGCCGGTCGTGCCGTTGACCTTCTCGATCGYCGAGACGGTCACGCTGCCCGAGGTCAGCATCGTCAGCACGTCGGACGTGCCGGTGGTGCCGGTGACCGATTCGATCGAGCTGACCCGCAGGCCGCCGCCGCTGAGCATCGTCAACGAGTCGGTGCCGGTCGAGCCGAGCGCCGATTCCATGTCGCGAATGCTGATCGAGCCGGCCGACAACATCGTCACGATGTCGGCCGTGTCGGTGGTGCCCAGCACACTCTCGATGCTGCTGACCTTCAGCGCGCCGCTGACCTGTAGCGCGACGGTGTCGACGCCGGTCGTGCCGAGCACGCTCTCGATGTTGCCCACATGCACCGTGCCCGCCCCGATCAGCTGCAGCACATCGGTCGTGCCATTGGTGCCCAGAACGGTTTCGATCGCGCTGGCGGCCAGGCTGGCACTGAGCATCACCACCGAGTCGGCACCGGTGGTGCCGACGACGGTCTCGACGTTGCTGACGCGCAGCGCGCCGGCGACGGTCAGGGTGACGATGTCGGTGCCGGTCGAGCCGATCACCGTGTCGATCTTGTTGACCAGCATCGAGCCGGCGTTCAGCATCGTCACGGTTTCGGTCGCCAAGGTCGTGCCGATCACGCTCTCGATGCTGCTGACCTTCAGCGCGCCGGTGCCGCGCAGCGTGACCACGTCGGTGGTCGCCGTGCTGCCCAGCACGGTTTCGACCGCGCTGACCGACAGCGCGCCGCCGCCGACCAGCGTCACGACGTCGGCCGTGGCGGTGGTGCCGTTGACCGAGTCGACACCCGACACGCGGATGCTGACCGAGCCGCTGCCGCGCAGCGTGACCACGTCGGTGGCCGCGGTGGTGCCGATGACCGATTCGACGCCCGAGACCGACACCGTGTCGGTGGCCAGCAGCTGGATCACGTCGGTGCTGCCCGAAGCGCCGTTGATCGTCTCGACGTTCGAGACCTTCACGGTGCCCGATTGCAGGATCGTCAGCACGTCGGCGCCGGTGGTGCCCAGTACCGAGTCGATCTCTGAGGTGGAGACCGCACCGGCGGCGAGCAGGCTCAGCACATCGGTCGTGGCGGTGGTGCCGACCACCGTTTCGACGGCCGAGGTGGCCAGCGTGCCGGTGGCCAGCATCGAGACCACGTCGGTGCCGGTCGAGCCGGTCACCGATTCGACATCCGAGATGTCGATCGTCGAGGCGACCAGCAGGCGGATCGAGTCGGTCGATGCGGTCGAGCCGATCACCGATTCGATCGCCGAGATGCCTGTCGTGCTGGCATCGGCCAGCAGCGTCAGCGTGTCGCTTTGGCCGGTGGTGCCGATCACGCTGCCGACGCCACGGGTCGTCAGGTTGCCTTCCTGGCGCATCGTCACGGCGTCGGCGCCCATCGTGCTGCCAATGACGGTTTCGACGTCCGAGACGGCAACTGCACCCAGGCCCAGCAACGTCACCACATCACCGGTGTCCAGCGTGCCGGTGACCGACTCGACGCCCGAGACGGCGATCGCGCCGGCCGACAACAGCGTGACACTGTCGGTGGTGCCGGTGCTGCCGAGCACGGTGTCGACGCTGGACACGCGCAAGGCGCCCGCCACGGCCAGGGTCACGACCTCGACGCTGCCGCCCAGGCCATAGACCGTTTCGACGCCGTTGATGCGCAGGTTGCCGCCGGCCAGCATGTTGATCTGGTCACTGCCGGTGCTGCCGAGCACGGTGTCGACCAGGCTGACGCTGACGGTGCCTGCATCCAGCAGGGTCATCGCGTCGTTGACGCCGGTGGTGCCGATCACGGTGGCCACGTCGCTGACCTTCAGCATGGAGCTGCCGACCAGTTGGCGCACCACGTCGCCGCTGGCGCCGGTGCCGAGCACGGTTTCGATGTCCGACACGCCGACGGTGCCGGCGGCCAGCAGGGCCACGATGTCGGCCGTGCCGGTGGTGCCGATCACCGAGTCGATCGCCGACACGGTCAGGCGGCCGCCGGCCAGCATGGTGGCCACGTCGGTGGTGGCAGTGGTGCCGACCAGAGTTTCGACGGCCGAGACCTTGATGCTGCCGGTGGCCAGCAGCGTGACCACGTCGTGGGTACCGGCCGAGCCATTGACCTGCTCGACAGCCGAGACGCTCAGCGCGTCGCCGGTGCGCATCTTCACGGTGTCGGCCCCGGTGCTGCCGGTGACTGTTTCGACATCCGAGATGTTCAGCACGCCGGCCACCAGCATCGTCACCTTGTCGGTGCCTGCTGCCGTGCCGTCGACCGATTCGACGCCGGAGACAGCCAGCGTACCGCCGTTCAGCAGCACCGCTACATCGGTCACTTCGGTCGTGCCGAGCAGCGTTTCGACGCCGGTCAGCGCAACGCTGCCAGTGGCCAGCAGGCGGACGACATCGGTGGTGCCGGTCGAGCCGCTCACCGTGTCGATGGCGTTGATCGCCAGCGTGCCGCCGTTGAAGCTGATCACGTCGACCGCGGTGGTGCCCAGCACGCTCTCGACGCCGGAGACTTCGAGGTCGCCGCCGCCGCGCAGGGTGATGACGTCGACACCAGTCGAGCCGACCACCGATTCGACCGCGCTGACACCGACCGAGCCGGCCGCCAGCAGCGTGACCACATCGGTGGTGTCGCCACCGCCGACGACCGATTCGACGCCCGAGATTTCGATGCTGGCCGAGTCAAGCAACTGCACGACGTTGTTCAAGCTGGCGCCGCCGATCACGCGCTCGAAGGCGCTGACGGCGACGGTGCCGCCAGCCAGCAGCGTCAGCACTTCCGCGGTGGCGGTGGTGCCGATCACGCTTTCGACGGCCGAGACCGCCAGCGCGCCGGCTGAGCCGGAGTCGGTGACCGTGACCACATCGGTGCCGGTCGAGCCGAGGACGGTGTCGACCTCGCTGACGCTGACCGACGCAGCGGCCAGCAGGTTCAGCACGTCGGTGGTGCCGGTCGTGCCGGTCACCGATTCGATGGCCGAGGTGGCCAGCGTGCCGGCCGCCAGCATCGTGGCCGAGTCACCCGCCGAGGTGGTGCCGAGCACCGTCTCGACCGCGCTGACCGAGACCGCCCCGGTGTTGAGCATCGCGACCACATCGGCGGTGCCGGTGGTGCCGATCACGCTGTCGACTTCGGAGACGTTGATGCGGCCGGAGGACAGCAGGCTCAGCACGTCGCCGCTGCCGGCGCCGGTGCCGATCACCGATTCGAAGGCCGAGACCGCGACGGCGCCGCCGGACAGCAGCGTCAGCGTATCGCCCAAATCGGTCGTACCGATGACCTTGTCGACCGCCGACACGGCGATCGCGCCGGCGACCAGCAGGTTGACCTGGTCGGTCGTGGCGGTGGTGCCGACGACCGTGTCGACGGCCGAGACCTTGAGGGTGCCCGTGGCCAGCAGCGTGACGACGTCGCCCGCGTTGCTGGTGCCGATGACCGATTCCATCGCCGAGACCGACACGCTGCCGGTGGCCAGCATCGTCAGCGCATCGGCGGTGCCGGTGGTGCCCAGCACCGATTCGACGCCCGAGGTGGCCAGCGCGCCGCCGGCCAGCATCTGCAGCGCGTCGGTGGTGGCGGTCGAGCCGATCACCGATTCGATGCCCGAGATAGCCATGGCCGAGGTCGGCGCGGCCAGCAGGGTCAGCGTGTCGGCGGTGCCGGTCGAGCCGGTGACCGTTTCGATCGCCGACACCGCGACGGTGCCGCTGCCGATCAGCGTCAGGATTTCAGTGCCGGTGGCGCCCATCACGGTTTCGACACCCGAAGCGCGCAGCGAGTCGCCGGCGTTCAGGATCACCACGTCGCCGGCGCCGCTGGAACCGATGACCGATTCGATGCCGCTGAACCGCAGCGTGCCAGCGGCCAGCATCGTCACCGCGTCCACGGTGCCGGTGGTGCCGATCACGCTGTCGACCGACGAGACGGCGACTGCGGTTTGTGAACCGGCCAGCGTGACGGTGTCGGCT